>JARRLT010000201.1:0-9816 GCA_037386725.1 Promethearchaeota archaeon | reverse complement strand
TTTTTTTCTAGGGTTTTTTTATTCGATTTAGATCCTTCTTTCCAAGAAGTATAATACACACCCATATCACTAAGTACGGAATAGATGATCCGTGAATGTTCTATTAACATCGAGATTATTTCTTCTTCTATCTTATTCAAGAATTTTCACGTTTGAAATTTTTTTAACTTTGATTAATATATATATTCTAAGATATATTATACTTATTGTTTTAATATCTCCTATTAAAAGTAATTAAAAATTGAAGTATCTCTGTCTTAAAAGTAGGTTTAATTTTATATAATGGTCAAATGGAAAACTTACGCAAAAATAACTAACGTTTGGAGCATTTCGCGCAGGTATTTTATTAACAATTTTTACGATGGTATGCTAACAGTTTTAGGGACTTTACTTGGCTCTCTAATCTTTTTATTAAGAGGAAATTCACCCTCATCAGCTTATATAGTATCAATAGGTCTAAGTACATCAATTGCTATGTTTGTAAGCGGATTTTCTGGATCTTATCTTTCTGAACGTGCTGAGCAAAGGAAAATAAAAGCAGAACTTGATAAAGCTATGGCAAAATTTGAGGAGAAGCTTGAGTTATCTGAAGAGGATGCAGATGCGATTAAAATTAAATTAATTAGAGAATTTTCAGAGGCTGGAGCTCCAGGACTATCTAATTATATGTCCCTCATTTTAAGAATGGATAATGTAATCAATTCTGCACTTGAATTTGTTGACATTATTTCAACAATTCACCCTGAGAAAGATGATGTTAATGAGGCTATCAAAAAGAGATATGATAAGCTCATTAATACCTTAATGAAAATGGGGGATGAATTAAAAACCACAATTAAAAATCTGAGAGATAATCCTCCGGAGGTTTTTACTAATACAACAATGATTCATGAAATTGAAAATGAGATTGATATTATCTTCAGAGAATTTTTGAATTATCTTTATGAAAAAGAGGATTTAAACATAGGGTTATTATTTAAACTAAGGGATAGTGTGAAAGTTCTTGAAGAACTCGCTGATAGAATCCATGATATTGCGGATGTGATTAGAGTCTTAGTTTATTAAAATATACAACTTATTCTTTTTAATTTTTACCTTTCTGTTCCTCATATAGACATCAATATAATTAGTCAGTTTGTTTAACAAAGAGTTTTCAGGAGAAATCCTATCTGTGAAAGATATTGTTAATGATTCCTCCCGATAACCAAAAAAGAACTGGTAGATATAGGAAATCCACTAGTGCCATACGAATAGGAACAAGACAAATATGTTTAATTTCTTAAAGGTATTTATTTTGACTTAAATGGAACTTTACTTAAATTTGATTCTTCAAGTGAAGCTTGGAATGATTGGCTTCATGCTCTTTACGATGAATTGCATAAGATTGGATTAAAATTAGAAATAAATGAATTTAGTCTGAATTATGATAAATTTTTCGATAATTTAAACATAACTAAGAATGAAAATTGTACATTATATGAAAGTAAAATTAAAGTTTTACTACAAAAATTGAATCTTAATAGCAAACCAAACGAAATTGTCAGAAAAATTGCAAATAAAACTGTTAATGCTTGGGGAAATCATCTCTATATCCAAGAAAGTACAATTGAAACATTACTTTTCTTAAAAAAATCCATGAAAATATGTCTTATCTCTAATTATGATCATCCTCCCTTCGTTTATAACATGGTAAATCGCTTTGGTCTTCAAGATATATTTGATAAAATATTTATTTCGGGAGAAGTTGGATTTAAAAAGCCAGATCCTCAAATTTTTAACATTGCGCTTAAATATTTTAATTTTAAACCAAAAGAAGTAAGATATGTTGGAGATAGTATTGAAGACTATAAGGGAGCAATAAATTCGGGAATTAAGCCCATTATAATTGAAGATAACACTATTCTCCAACAAATCTCAGCGTCTAATTTTGATACTATAAAGGAAGTTAGTGAATTACCGGGTTTACTAAATTTAATTTAGTGTAGTTAATATTTTTTGGAATACGTAATAACTGAAAATAAGATAAAAAAATCAACCTTTTGATTGATATACGGATAGACCTAATCAAACAAATTTGAACTTATCTAATGACCATTAGAGTATTTTTATTAAATTTGTTAATTTGGTGAAAAATAAATAAGGAAATACTTTATCTTAGGATAAGAAGAAAAAAACCTATTATTATAAAATTAAAAATAGAAATGACATCCTTAACTTTTTTTGGTGGTATCTCAACAATCGGGGGAAATTGTATTCTTCTTGAGGAAGATGACACTAGAATATTGCTAGATAATGGAATGAGCTTTTCTAAAGATTCGGCTTTTTATAAGGACTTTCTAACACCAAGAACCAATAATGCCTTAAGAGATTATTATAAATTAGACTTAATTCCTAAAATCCCTGGTATATATGGAAAAGAAAAAATTTATGATTATTGCTATAATGGAGCTGATCTTGAGGGTAAATATTTATTTGAATGTGATCTCGTAAGTTATGAAGATTATATTTAGAAGAGCTGAAACCGGTCGATACCTGGTGGGAGCGGCTGACAAAGCTCATGCATTATTTTGAAGAAGATTCTCAATTGCGTGACATTCTTATAACGGGAGGGGATGCACTGATGTCGGCAGACAAATCCCTGAAACGAATCCTATATTTGAAATAAAAGGATTTCCAGTCGATCATTCTCTGCCTGGGGCCATGGCATATGAAATAAATACAAGGGATGGAAAAAGAATAGTATATACAGGAGATTTGAGATTTCATGGACATATACATGAAAGAGAACAATCTGAAGAGTTTTTGAATAGAATTAATCCAAATCCAGATATTTTTATTACAGAAGGAACAAGAATAAACGATAATGATCTCGTTAGTGAACAAGATGTTTATCATAGAATAGTTAATTTACTAAGAGAGGATGATAATTTATCTGAAAAATTGATTTTAGCTACTTTTCCATGGAAATCTATATCGCGTTTTCTTACCCTCTATCAAATAGCAAAAACGATAAATAGAACTCTTGTAATTCAACCAAAATTAGCATATACAATCTATCACTTAAAAACGTTTGAATCCTTAAAAATAGATGGACTTTTAAAGGATAATCGTATTAAAATCTATTTACCACGCAAATACAGTATGCTTTATTCACAAGATGATTATAAATCTGCCAAATACTATATATCTCCGAATGTAGAATGGTCAAAGGATGAACAAATAGAACTATATTCATCAATATACGAAGAAGATATTATGAAAAAAGCTTATGAGATAAACAAAAATCCTAACAAGTATATAGTTCATTTAAATTTCTATCAACTTAATGAATTGATAGATTTACAACCTCCAAAAGGAAGTTATTTTTTTAATCTTAAGACAGAGCCTTTTGATGAAGAAGGTGAATTGGAGGAAAAGGTATTAATGAATTGGATAAATAAGTTTGGTTTAGAATATAAAAAAGATAAATTTCACGCATCTGGTCATGCTCCAGGAGTCCAAATTCTAGATATGATAAATCGAGTGAAACCTGAAAAAATTATTCCTGTCCACACAGAAATTAATGAAATCTTTTCAGAAAATTTTAAGAATACAATTATTCCGAAAAAAGGAGTGCCTTATCGATTTTAAAATTAATTGAATTTGATTGTTCATTCCTTATTGATTACCATTTTAAATAGTAGATATAGTTAGGGTTTAAACCATTCAAAAAAGTAATAACTTTTTGTGAGAGGATTAGCAATTACAAATTTTTTACGAACAGAAGTGGCTAATCTCCCGGCTCTTACCATATCTACTGCAGTTAATTTTGAGTCATTAGGAAGTACTTGAACAATAAAAGGAGAGTGTTCTAGTCCTGGACCCTTTCTATATACCACAAAATCAGCACCAAACTTTAATCCTGGTCTAGGAATATATCCTTTTTCTCTAAGATCATTATAAATTGTATATTTTTCTTCAAATTTATTGTGCTGGTCTTTAGCAAAGTTAAAAAATTCTTCAAGAGATAATTCTTTTTCAGTTTCAACATCCAAAATTGAAATTCTCCCCTTTTTTAGCAGATAATATGCTTCTACTAAAGAAAGTTCAGATGGTTTACTAAAGTATTCCAACCTTGGTTTGTTAATTCCTAAGGGAGCTCCAAAAAATTTTTCTTTTACATACATATAAGAGGCATAAAGAGAATTGAAAACTACTACGCGATTATTCACTAATTTTGTTGGAATTACATCGGGTATGGCATCTCTATCATCGAGAGAGATTTCCTCTTCTTGTTCTTTACTCATTATATTAGTATTATTAAAGAAAATTTATTAAATCTTTCAAAATTTTGTGATTAGAGATTAAATTATTTAAATCTAAAAGTCTTAAATTTTAATATTAAAGAAATAATTAATTTAACATTGATTAATTATGACTACTAGAAAATCAGCTGTCGCAGGAAGTTTTTATCCGAGATATAAACCAGATTTAATACGTGTTCTAAAAAATTCATTTTTAGATGAGAAATTTGGACCTGGAAAACTACCCGAATGTGAAAATAAAGAAGAAAGAACTATTATTGGGGGTGTTTCACCTCATGCTGGTTATACATATTCTGGTTCAGTTGCAGCTTTCACTTATTTAAATTTATTTAAAGAAAAAGTTCCTGAGACTGTTGTAATATTAGGTACAGATCACCAAGGTTATGGGAGCATAGCTCTAATGCGAGAAGGGAGATGGGAAACTCCTTTGGGCGATCTAGAAATTGATAATATTCTTGCTGATGAAATTCTAAATGGATCCAATTTAATTAAAAATGATGATTCTGCTTTTGTGGGATTTCCTCATGGAAGAGAACATAATATTGAAGTTCAACTTCCTTTTATTAAATTTTGTGCTGGAAATAAATCTGTGAAAATTTTACCAATAAAAATTTCAAATTTTTCTTATAAAACTATAAATACACTTGCGTTGGATCTTTCTAAAACAATAGAGTCAATTGACAAAGACATTGTTATTGTTGCGTCTTCTGATATGACTCATAAACAACCAAGGAATATTCAAAACCCTAAAGAAGATATCCAAGATATGCAAGATAAAGACCAAGCTGTTATAAATGCCTTTTTAGATTTAAATCCCGAAAAAACGTTTAATTCTGCCAGAGAAACAACGGTATGTGGCCCACAAACAATAACATCATTATTAGTTTCATGTAAAGAATTAGGTGGTAAAAAAGCTAAAAAACTTCAATATTACACTAGTTACGAAAAGGGTGGGGGAACTGGACCTTGTGAATATTCCGTAGGATATTTTTCTGGAATTATTTTAAAATAGATTATAAAAAATTTGCTATTATGATTTGATTAGTATGCCAGATGATGAGAAAGAAGAAGAAGTTCAAGACTTTATCTCCTTATGGAGGAAAAAAATGCTAAAAGAAATGAAAACTCCATCGGTAATTGGAGATACAATGAATAAGGTTGAAGAATTAGAAAAAGAAAATGAGGGATTAAGAGATAGAATATCAGAAAATATTGATTTGATTACAAAATCTGAAGAAATTTTGAAAAAGGCAGTTTCAGAAAGAGATGCTTTAAAACGTGAAAAACAAGAAATATTAACCAATTACAGCCAAAAGCTTGATGAAATTGAAGATATCGTTAATAAGAGAGAAGAAGATTTAAAGGCAAAAACAGAAGCGTTAATTCAAAAAGCCAAATTGAGAATTTAGTAGATAAGGCAAAAAATAGCGATGCAACAATTGAAAAGTTAAAATCTGAGAATTTAGAACTTCAAACACAATTGAACAATATTGAAAGTATAAATGAAACTACTTTAGAAGTTGAAAAAGAAGAACCAATATCATCCCCTCAAGAAACATCTGCTCCATCTGCTCTTGAGAATTTATGTCAAGATCTTCAATCTGAATTAAATAAATATAAAAGATTTGTTGTAGACTTGAAAAGAGAAAATTCAAAATTGAAGGAAATGGCAGGTGGTGAAATATCTAAATTTCCATCAACTGATAAAGATTTAAATTCTTTACACGAAGAAAATGAAAAATTAAAAAATCAAATTAATAACCTTCAAGACGAATTATCGAATGTGAAAGAAAAACGTGCCGAATCGACAAAAGAAAATCAGTTTATGGTAAAACAATTAGAAGAAGAGGTTATAGAAAAAGAAACAAAAATCAAAGAATTGGAAAATAAATTGTCTCAGAAACCTGAAAGTACTCAATATAAAGGACCAATGTCCGAATTAATAGATGACCTTCAAGCAAAGATCAATAAACTTAAATTAACTATTAAGGAAAAGAATAAAATAATTGAAGAATTACAACAAAAATAGATGCTACATAAAAACAAAAAAATTTCAATTATTTTTATTGGTCATTTTGCGGTAGATACAATAATAAAAAATAAAAAGAAAAGAATTCCAACATTGGGAGGAAGTGTATCATATTGTTCTCTCTCTCTTAGTAATTATACAGATAAGGCTGATATTCATATTGTTTCTAATGTAGGGAAACAAAATTTAAATGGTAAGTTATTAGATCCACTTAAAAAGCAAAATGTCGATCTAGAAGGCTTAAATTTTGTAGATGAAAAAAACACCAACTTTGTTTTAGAATACCATGATCATTCTAGATCTCTAATTTTAAATTCAAAAAGTCCAGATATAGAATTCGAAACCTTTCCAGAAAGCTATTTAAACAAAAACATAGATGCAATTGTTTTAGTTCCTTTATGTAATGAAATTTCCAAAAGCTTTGTACAAAAAATTTTAGAAAAATTTCCGAATATATATATTGGAATTGATTTACAAGGTTTTATTAGGAAAATTGATAATAATGGAAGGGTGAATATAGTTCATGATGATAAGATCAAAAAAGATGTAGAGATGGTAATTAAATCTATTGGTTCCAAACTTATATTGAAAGGTTCAGAAGAAGAAATGAAAATCTTATCCGGGAAGCAAGATTTAATGAAAGTTATGCAATACTTTCAAAAGTTTAAAGGAACATTTATTATGACCTTAGGTGAGAAAGGTTCAATGATAACAAAGAATGGAAAGAAAATAAGAATATTTTCTGCACTCGAAGTAGCGAATATCTGTGGTGTAGTCAATCAGACGGCGATTAATTGGATTAAAAACGGTCATTTAAAAGCCTTTGTTACCCCCGGGGGGCAATACCGGGTGTACGCTGACGATTTGATAGATTTCTTAAGCTCACGCGGGATGAGGATCCCGGATGAACTCGAACATCTTGATGAGGAAAAGCTTGCCTGGGATATTTTTCTGGTGGTTGATGATGATGAAGACATTAATGGATTACTGAAGCGCTATCTGTTAAAAAAATTTCCCGACTTTACGGTTTTGCAGGCATATGACGGATTTGAAGCGGGCAAGCTTATATCCGAGTATTCTCCCGGTATCATTATTCTGGATATCAATCTCCCCGGTATCGACGGGCACAAGCTATGCCAAAAATTAAAAGAAAACGGCGGGACCCAAAGTCCGGCAGTTATCGCTATTACCGGCATGAACGATCCGCATGAAGAAGAATCCATGATACGTAATGGGGCCGACGCCTTTTTTGCCAAACCACTGGATTTAAACGCCCTGAAAATAAAGATAGATGATTTATTAGCAAAATATCGGGGAGAAAATGGATAAAAAGTCTCAGGCCCTTATTCTCATTGTCGAAGATGAAGATTCAATCAGGCTGACCCTGCGTGATTTTCTTAAACAAAAGGGCTACCAGGTAATTGTCGCGTCTGACGGGGTTGGGGCTTTAAAGCAGCTGCTTGACAATAATGTGGATCTTATTGTAACGGATTACCGGATGGATATTTTAGGCGGCGATTACTGGATCCGCCTGCTAAAAAAATACTGTTCCGATAAGAAAATCATTATTACAAGCGGTTTTTTACAGCCCAATATCCATATTCCTTTCAAGGTATTCTATAAACCTTTTGATTACGCTGAATTGGAAAAAGAAATCGCCGGTGCACTTGAATAAGGCAAGTAAGGTAATGGACCAGATACAACAGTCCGCTTTTACGGCAAGGGTACACGGAGTTGTTCAGGGAGTGGGATTCCGGTATTCAACCCGGGAGCGAGCCAGACGCCTGGGGATAAGCGGCTATGTGCGGAACATGTATGACGGTACCGTGGAGGTCATGGCTGAGGGAGACGCAAGGAAGTTGGCGTCGCTTCTGGCCTGGCTGAAGACAGGTCCGCCCGGAGCCTATGTAGAACGGGTAGACTCTCACCCGGTAACTTTTCGGGGTATTTACAAAAATTTCAATATCGAATTTTAAGGTAGATTTCACGGTGAATGGAAAAATTCAGGAGTATCCTGTCGTTGGAAAAAAGCTTGTGCCTCTTCTGCGGGAACTAATCCGCAACAAATGCGTAAATGACGGTACCCCCGATTCAGGGTGGGAAATACGTTCCGCGGAAACCCTAAAAAAATTTTTTTCGAGCTATGGAATAAAAACCACAATATTGCAATCACGGAAAGGGCGTGCCAACCTGTTGCTGCGCATACCCGGTACGGATCCCAAAGCACCCTCACTCGCTTATATGGGGCACCTGGATGTGGTTCCGGCAAACAGGGAACAGTGGAGTTGTGATCCGTTTTCCGGTGATCTGCGAGGCGGATTTGTCTGGGGCAGGGGGGCCGTTGATATGCTGAACATAACCGCCTCCCAGGCCGTGGCGGCAGCCGAACTGATTAAGAAGAACGGACGCTTTGCCGGAGATTTCATCTATCTCGCCGTTGCCGACGAGGAGGCCTCCGGACGATTGGGTGCCCGTTGGTTGGTGGAAAAATACTGGGACAAGGTCAAAGCCGATTATATGATCACCGAGTTGGGCGGATTTTTCATTCATAATAAAAAAGGAAGCGGAATCACGGTATCACGCGGTGAAAAAGGGATTGTCTGGGCCCGGTTAAAAACAAAAGGTACTGCGGGTCACGGAAGCCTGCCCTACCATGCCGATAATGCCGCGATCAAGATTGCGGAGGCGGTGGGAAGGATTGCCCGATATAAACCGGGGGTGCAGTTCTGTAATGAGTACGTGGAAATGGTACGTGCCCTGGCGGTGAATACGCGGCATTTCCGAAGGCTTACAAAAAAAGGGGCCTTGCAAAAGACCCTGCAAGCCGAGTATAACAGGGCACCGGGATTGGCAAGATTTTTACACGCGGCCAGCCGCATGACTATAAGCCCAAATATTATAAAATCAGGAACTAAAACCAATGTCATTCCGGACAGCGGGATGATTGAGCTTGATATTCGTATTTTGCCCGGTCAAACGGTCGAGGATGTTATCAAAGAATTGGAACACCTGCTGGGACCGTTGAAGGAATATTTCAGTATTGAGATTACCGAGTACTTTCCTGCCAATGTTTCATC
Organism: Promethearchaeota archaeon; assembly: GCA_037386725.1. Taxonomy (GTDB): domain Archaea; phylum Asgardarchaeota; class Lokiarchaeia; order Sigyniarchaeales; family SOKP01; genus JARRLT01. The sequence continues at coordinate 406 of JARRLT010000201.1, read as the reverse complement.
CACGGATACGCCGCTTTTTCAGGCGACAAAAGAAATCGTATCGCCCGTGTATCCCACTGCTTATTATGTTCCCATGTTTATCGGCAGTGTAACGGACGGAAGATTCTGGCGAAACAAGGGGACGGTGGTCTACGGCTTTTCCCTGTTTGATGAAGAATTTTCCATAGACGATTACGCCGGTATGTTTCACGGCAAGGACGAGAGAGTATCATTGAAAAGCCTGGAGTTGGCATATAACTATTTCTATAAATTACCTGAAGTTTTTTTCTTAAAAACAAGAAATTTACTCTAATCCGCACCGATATTATTGATGCATGACCAAAAAGAAATTCAACGATAAACTTACGGCATACGCGGACCTGTTGCTTTCCCTGGGAGTAAATATCAAGCCGGGTGAGCATTGTCT
>JARRLT010000200.1:0-7761 GCA_037386725.1 Promethearchaeota archaeon | reverse complement strand
TTTTTTCTTGTTTGTGAATCTATTCCTCTTGCTTTTCTCCATGAATCCTTCACTCGTTTATATCGCCATGATTCTACGCGTCGAAATGAAGGTTTTTTCTTTTTCATCTTTTTTCGGAGTTTTAACAATTTTTCTTTATCATTTGTCATTATACTTAAACCTCATAAGAATTTATCTAATTTGCCAGAGAATTTTTTCTCCATATTGTTTTTTATATAAATATACCCCATCTTGAAAGACTCTTGGATCTTTCTTTCGGATTCGAGTTACTCTCTTTAGATTTGCTGCCGCTTGTCCTAATGTTGCCTTATCAGGACCAATTAGATACACATCGTCTCCTTTTATTTCCACTTTAATATTATCTGCATCATAATTGGCTACTCGAGGTGCTCTTTCTCCAAGAAAATTATTTACATGTAATTCACTTGTATTTGGCTTTACTTCCACATTACAAGGAAAATGTGAATAACACACTTTACATACATATCTGTAATTTTTTTGTACTCCTTTTATTAAATTTTGAATTATATTGATAATAGTATTGACTAACGCTAGAGTGGAACCTCTAGGAAAGTTAGTCGTAAATATAAGTTTATTATCTTCTATTAGGATCTTAATACCCCTTGCATGAGAAAAATCTTTTGTAATTGGACCTCCTTCCGGTCCTTTTACTGTGACTTCATTATGTTCTCCTAATGTAACTTCTACTTCCTTTGGGATTTCCAATTCTTCTCTGAAAAATGCTACTTTTACCATTTTTAAAACCTCTTAAATTTAATATACATAACATAAGGATATACCACCAATATCCCGATCTTCCGCATCTTCGATTGGCATAATCCCTTGATTAGTGGAAACAACTATTAATCCTAATCCTGGAGCAGGTAATAATTCTCTTTCTAAAGAATCAAACTGATCAACTCTGTAATTTAAGCGTAGAAGAGCTTTACATTCGTTAATCTTTCCTAAAAGGGCAACTTTAAATTTTCCTTGTCTCCCATCATCATAGCGTTCAAATTCTCCTATATATGCATGTTTTTGAAAAATTCGGAGAACTCTTTGAATTAACTTAGATGCGGGTGATATTATTACTTCCTTTTGTCTTGCTCTTTCAGCATTTTTAAGTTGATTCATACAATCTGCTAATGTATTTACCATAACTTTTCACACATCATTTCATAATTTCTTTTTTATTGATAACGTTTAAATCCAATTTCGGTACCCACTTCGTAGAAACATCTTCTACAAAGGTTTAAACCATACCTTCGGATGATTCCTCTATGAGTATGGCATCTTCTACACTCTCTTTTTCCTTTTCCTTGTTTACTTCCTTGAGGTATTTTCTTTCACCTAATCCATACTTGTTATTAACTAATATTAAATATAATCTAATTGTAATTTATCTACTAAATTAACATCAAAATTTTGCTCTAAAAAATACTTTGCTTCTTCACGGGAAACATAATGATCTTTTGGAATCTTTTTACGATTGTTTCTACGATATTTAGTTCTCATACCGGGTCTAACAATTCTTCCACATACATCCAAACCCCAAATTCCGATTGTATTGTCATATTCAACTCCAGGAATGCTAATATGTTCTTTTATACCGAATCCGAAATTTCCATAATCATCAAAACTTCTCTTGAGCATTCGGTTATTATTGACAATTAGTAAACGTTTCAACAACTTTTCTGCTTCTTTCCCTCTTACCGTAACCTTTGTACCGATGGGTCTTCCAATTCGTAAATTAAAATCCTTTACATTCTTTTTTGAAAGAGTTTTCAATGCTTTTTTTCCGGTTATTGTTTCTAAAACAGTTACAGCTCTTTCTAATTCTTCCCCTCCACTCCCTACTCCAATATTTAAAACAACTTTTTCTAAATAGGGTTTTTTCATAGGGTTTTCCCAAATTTCATCATATTTGGGATTAGATGTCGTGTTTTGTTTTTTTCACTTTCTGAAGCCATAATAATTCACTTTATTGTATTTTTTAGGGTCATTTTTCGGGTAAACTTATTTCTGATTGGTCTCCTTCGCCAATTATAAATGTATAATCATATAAAGTTTCTGTATGTTCTCCATTTTGTTCTATAGAAACTGTACTGGCATTTGGACCAAATCTTTTTGTAATATTTATAATCTTTCCAACCTGTCCAATATTTTTACCATCCATAATTATCGCGTAATTATCTTTTTTGAATGGTAAAACTTGGAGAATTTCTTGTTCAGGAACACTAATCTTAAGTACATCCATCCTCTTATAATTGTCTTCTTTAGGATCTTGAGGATCATTCACTCGAATTAAAATATTTTTTCCATCATGTAGATTCAATTGGATATGACCACCTTTTACAGTAGTTTTATTATTGATTCTACAAAGTTTGAATGTTTTTTCCTCTTCAGGAATTTCATTTAAAACTAACCCATGATGAGGATCTGGAAGTATTCGATAATGTTTATTTATCTTTTCAATTGATAATACATCCATTAATCCTACAGGATATGCACTATCTCTTACAATCTTCCCATCTATTTTAAAGTGTCCCAATCCAATTAATTTTTTTGCTTCCCTGTGGTTATCAACGATTTTAAGTAAATCTCTTACAATATGTAAAAGGGGTAAGCAAAATCTATTTGAATGTGGACCTGGAGATGGTTTTACAAAAAACTTCCCATGTTTCCTCTTTATTTGTAAAAATACTGGGGTGTTTAATCTTTTTAATGATTTCCTTCCTGCATGTCTCGTCATTTCTTTTCAATCTCCTCTGAACCTTTTTTTGGTGCTTCTAATTCTTCCTCCCATTCAAATCCAAAAACTGATTTACGTTCAATCATTCTGGCACGCCATGGGTCCATCTTTTTGGCTTCCTCTTTGAATTTAGTTATTATTAGATTTGAAATATGAATAGCGGGATTAAATTCAGTACCATCAGCTTTTTCAAAAGTAGCTTCTTTTATTTTTGCTCGAAGGTTTTCAGTAATTTCAGTAACTTCACCTTCAAAATCTTTGAATTCTCCTCTAGTTATCCTGACACTGTCACCAATTCTTAGTGGTAGTGTCTTAATTCCATAATCTTCTTGTAAAAAGTCAGCTAACCTTGTTCTCAGCAATTTTGAACGCTGATGATTCTTATAATTATAAAGTGCTTTCCTTTGTTTTTTTGGTTTTTTAGATTTTACTTTCATTTTTATCACTACTACTTAAATAATTAATGAAGAAATTGATGCTAATCTCGGAAACAATTCTGCTGCTTCACGAGAGATTGGACCTCGTATCTCAGTCCCTTTAGGATCACCTTCCGCGGTTATTAATACACCTGCGTTATCTTCGAAACATAATCTGGTGCCATCTACGCGTCTATATATACGCTTTTGTCGTACGATAACACATTTCATTATATTTCCTCGCATTTCTGGTTTACCTTTTTTGATTGAAACACTAACTACATCTCCAACTGTAGCCATGGGCAACCTTCTTTGTCGTGTTTTTCTATGATCTACATTTATTATTTTACCAATTTTTGCTCCAGAATTATCAATGATTGAGAGCTGAGATCCATTTGCTAAACCATAACTTGTTCGTGGCCTTACAACACTTTTCCTCCCCATCTTTCTTCTTGTTCCCATTAGTCTACGCCTCCTTTAACTTTCTCTAAAATAATAAATGCTTTGGTCTTTGAGATTCTACGACTTTCTCCAACCTTTACGAGATCTCCAACTTTTATTTCGTCTTCTAAACAATCTGGTAAATGACAGGCTATCCTTGAATTTCTTCTTTCATATCTTTGATATTTCTTAATAAATTGAACATAATCTTGTCTGATGATGGCAGTATTTTTTGACTTTTTACTCACCACTACCCCTTCCATCATTTTACCGCGTATCCGATTTTATCAAAATTTATTATGTTTTGATCCTCAGGGATATGTCCGATTAATTCAAAATCTCGTGCTTTAAGCGCTTTATTAATTGTGGAAATGTCTCCCTTCACTTTATTTACAATAATGCCCATCTTTTTGTAATTAGTAAATTTTTCGTATCATCGATGATGATTCCTATATAATAAAATTCATCATCTTTTTTTGATTTTAATTTTGCGTATGTTTTTAACCCGATTAAATCATGATATATTATAAATTTGGGATTTAAACTCATTTTTCTTCATTAATTATTGTAAGTATCCGAGCTATTTGTTTACGCAAAGTTTTTGCTTTTGAAGGATTATCGGAGAGCCCTCCACCTGTCTGCATTGAATAGAGAAGCATCAATTCTTCTCTTAAATCAGTTAAAGCTCTCAATCGCTCACGATGATCCATTTCTCGAATTTCTTGTGCTGTTAACATTTTTATCTTACCACTTTCGAGTTTTGATATTAATTATTTTCAATTTTTATTTTTCATTTTCAGGTATTTCTTCATTGGTCTTAGTTTCAATAGAAATTTCAGAAACATCCTCTTCGTCTACTTCATCCAGTAATGCTTGATCATCCTCAGTTAATTCTCCTTCTTCCTCTTCAACTAGATATTCACCAGCAGCCAACTTTTCTGCTTTTGTTTTAGGTTTCTTGGATTCGATTTCCTTTTGTTTCTTTTTGATTTTATTTTCTAAAATATGAACGTCATCTCCAGTTTTATAATCTCGTTTTAATATTTTTACGATTATACCTAATGTCCCAGATTTTTGAATACATTGCGCCACTCCTTTTTCAACCCCTTCTTGAGCAGGAAAGCCACTTTTCTTCATGGTCCCAGCCCTAAAAATCTGTGTTCTTGCTCTTTGAGATGTGACTTTTCCACTAATTATAATTTCCGCTCCTTTTGCTCCAGCATCCATAATTCTACGTAAAATATAATATCCAGCTCTTCTATAATGTCTACCTCGATCCAATGAATATGCTAAACGTTCAGCCATAATTTGAGCATCTAGATCAGGTTCCTTAACTTCCTCAACTTCAATTTGCGGCATTTCAAGATCGAATTTTTCTGCTAATTCATCAGTAATCTCTTGAATTCGCTTACCTCCTTTTCCAATAACTAATCCTGGTCTTGAAGTTCTTAAGGTTATTCTAACACCTAGTGGTGTTTTTTGTAATTCAATTCCAGCAAATCCTGCTCTGACTAGTTCTGAACGCAAATAATCGTTTATTTGCATTAATTTTATACCTTGGTTAATAAAATGTTTCGCTAATGGCATTATTTACTTCAATCTCTTAACTTTAATTATTTATTAGAATTTTATATTTTTCCTTAACTGGGGAACTCATAAACTACAATCTCTACGTGGCTCATATGCTTAAAATAAGCTGTTGAACTCCCATGAGCACGCTGGATGTATCTTTTAATAATTCTTGCTCTATGTGTTGCAGTATGAATAATCCTGCATAAATCAATATCCAAACCTTTATATTCATTTTATGTCTACGGAATGGTACAGATTGATCTATTTTAATTACTTTCTCCAAAAAAGATTTAGCCTCTTCTAGCTTCATTCCTTTAATAACAGCACAGACTTCTCTAGCATGTTTTGGTTTGATTCGTAAATCTCTCCCAGCGGCTTTAGCTAAACGTTCACTATCATACTTTTCTTCTTGAAAAGCGTAACCCCAGTTTGGCATTATATATCAATTTTAATTTTTAATTTGATTATAGATATAAATATTATTTCAATGGTACATATTTCGATGATCTTGTTGCTCCAATACCAGGAGAACCATGCTGAACAGTTCTTCTTGTAAATGAAAATTCTCCTAGATAATGACCAATCATAGAAGGTCTGATTTCCACCACTTCAAATTGTTGACCATTATATACACCGATCTTTAAACCCACCATTTCAGGGAAGATTAGCATATCACGACAATGCGTTCGAGTTAGAAGATCTTTTCCACGCTTTTTTGCTCTATATGCTCTCCTTAATCTTTCAAGTAATTTTTTGTGCCTTGGAGGTAATCCCCTTTTGAGAGATCTTCGTGCTCTTGCTGGTAATAACTGTATAAATTGATCCATATTCATCCTTTTCAAGTCATCTAAAGTGTGGCCTCTGTAATGAAATTGAAGTCTTTCTAATTCACTTTCCTCTTCTACAGACTCTTCTTCAACTTCTTCTCCGGTTTCTTCTACTTCTTCCGGTTCTTCTATATTTTCTTCATTTTTTTCTTCATCCGGAGCCATTTTCGTATCAAAAAAAACCAAAGAAAGGAGTAAAAACATAAACCTTAAAAGGCAAGAATGAAAAAACGCGCTCAATCTTTTATGGGAAAATTTTATCGTTTTTCACGATTAATATAACTTACATTTTCTCAATGATAATGATTTGGATTAAAAATTCGATGTATATCTTCTTCATCGAAATTTCCAGCCCAGCTTTCTTTAATTGTAATAAATTCAGTGCAATCTGTATTTGGATTAATTATTGTATGATAATCTCCTATTTGATTCTCAAATTTCGTTCCAGAAGCTATATAATAATAAACAGTGGTCCCACTCAATATAATTGGTTTTCCTCCTAAGATTTGTTAAGAAAATGATTTTGATGAAATAAAATAATATTGTCGGAAAATAATGATATCATTATTGTTTGATAATCACTTCTCCCTTGTCGGATTCAAATTTATATGGATCATAAATTATTTTATGTTCTGATATATCTTGGGAGTAAATTATTTGTAAATCTCGAATTCCCTTATTTATTATCATATAATGATTATTTGGGAGTATAGTAAGATCTTCAGAAGAAATATTTCTAACTAAAAAATCGTTTTCATTGATAAGTAAAATATTATTTAGATCCTGAATTGGAATTTTAATTTGTAATTCTTTAGAGTTGTTCTTCCGAAGTTTTGTGCCTCGATTAGGTTTTAAAGTTTCACTTTTCATAATGTCTTTACAATTTTAATTAAAAATACTGTTTAATAAAATTTTTTATAATCTAAAAATCTTCTTTCGATTGCTTTTTTAAAAGGCATTGAATTTTGAGCTCCTTTTTTAGTTACTGCTATTGAGGCTGCTGATATTGCATATTTAGTAGCATCAATTATATCTTTTCCTTGAGTTAACATACTGGCTAAAACTCCGTTAAAACAATCTCCTGCACCAACCGTATCTAATGCTTTAACTTTATATGCGGGAAGTAGTGTTGAAATTCCAATTTTCTCGCTATAAATATAACATCCTTTGGAACCTAGAGTGGTTATTATAGTATCTACCCCAAGATCTGAAATATCTTTAGAAGCATTTATGATCTTTTCTTTAATTTCACCATTTAGTTCACCAAGATCTTGTAAAAAATGCATTTGAAATAATTCTCCTTCATTTGGTATAATTATATCAATTTTTCAGGCTGCAACTTCAATACAGGAAATGACCCTGACGTTTGTACCAAAAATACTTGTTACAGCTGTCGCAATCATTTTCCTTCTTCCATGGATGATGGATAAAATTATTTCCTTTCGATGCTTTAATATCCTATATCTCTTAGATCTAGTTCAAGTGATTGAATGACAGAGAAATTTTCTAAAGAACCCTTGAGAGGGATGGAAGATCTATTTCCAGAAGATCTACGCGTTTATAACTACATTATATCGGTGATCGACGAAGTTGCGGAATTGTACGATTATGAGGAGTATGAAGGTCCTTTATTAGAACCCATTGAGATTTTTGCCGCTAAATCTTCCGATGAATTAGTAAATGAACAATCGTTTTACGTTGAGAAAAAGAAGGGTTTACGGTGCTGCAATCCACCCACAGCGCGCCTTCCTTC
>JARRLT010000199.1:0-5565 GCA_037386725.1 Promethearchaeota archaeon | reverse complement strand
ATTTTTTGATTAATTTATGAATTTAATTTTATAACTTATTCAAGGCTTTTAATCTAAAACTGGGAAAATTCATATTAAGAAATAACAATTTTGTTAGAATTGATTATTTCCTTTTTAATAGAAATTTATTTTTAATAGTTTTCAATTCATAAAATATAAATTACAAAACTTTTATATCTAATAAAAGAGAATTACTTTTCTACCCAGTTAAAAAGGATAATTAGGAAAATATGCTAAGTTCTTGGATTTTTAAGGTTATAATAGCGGGAGCGGGCGGTGTAGGTAAAACTGCGATGGTAACAAGATATTGTACTGGGAAGTTTATTGAAGATTATAAAATGACAATTGGGGCAGCTTTTCATACCAAATCCGAAGCTCTAGATGGTGGTGAAACTGTAAAAATGCAACTCTGGGATTTTGCTGGTGAAAAAAGATTTCGTGAATTACTCCCAGATTATTGTAAAGGATCGAGTGGTGCTTTTATTTGTTTTGATTTAACTGATTATGAAACATTTAGAGAAATTCCTGAATGGTTAAAGATCATTAGAAAAAAAGCAGGATTTATTCCAATCATTTTAATGGGGATGAAATGGGATTTATCAAATCATGAAGTTGATTTTGAGACTGCAAATCAATATGCTGAAAAAGCTAAATGCAATCAATGTGTATTTTGTTCTTCAAAAGGAAATATAAACATTAAGGAATCATTTCAAGCTATGGCTAAATGGTTAATTTACTACGCGTCTGAATCAGAAATAGAAGAATAATAGATCAAATCTCGAATCTATTTTTTTAAAACACAATTTTAAGATAAGTTATAATGAAATTTGGGATTAATAATATTAATTAAAATAGATTTAATAAGCCTCCATAGCTCAGCTAGGTAGAGCACCCGGCTGTTAACCGGGCGGTCGCATGTTCGATATTCTATTTTCTGGTTTCCAGAAAGAACGAAATCCATGCTGGAGGCGTTTTCAAGCTTCTGTAGTGTAGTTCGGCCAATCTTACTTCAGAGAGTAAGGACTAGGCATACGGGGCTTTCACCCCCGCGACCCGGGTTCGAATCCCGGCAGAAGCACTACTTTTTCACTAAAATTAAATCAATAAAATTTAAATTCCAAAATGATAAATCTATCTTTTAAGAAACCAGGATTACTTTTTATAATCAGTTTCAAGGAGTTAAAATTTATTTCTCTTAGTTAATCTTTTAAAAAGAATATAAAGCTCATTACAATAATTGAGAATGTCTATAATCTTTAGAAAATTCAATTTTTATTAATTTACCTTTAATGCGGGAAGGGAGATTTATTCCCATGAAAAGAGATTTTCCATAGTTTGAACTCCCGAACTCCTACGAGAATGGATTCTAAGTCCACCGCCTTTGACCAGTCTGGGCGATTCCCGCATATAATAGAATATCGAACATGCGACCGCCCGGTTAACAGCCGGGTGCTCTACCTAGCTGAGCTATGGAGGCTTATTAAATCTATTTTAATTAATATTATTAATCATTATAGATTGATTATAGATATAAAAAATAGAGTGTAGATAACAATTGAGTGTCCGTGAATCTTTGATTAAATATATGACTTCCATATTGAGAGCCTCTGAGGGAACCTTATTGGTTGTCTTATGTGATTTAGATGGTTTATCTATCGCAAAAATAGGTCGTAAAAGCGATTTAGAAATTAATCCAAATCAGATTTCAAGCCTCGCTTCTGCAGCCTTTAGTGTAAGTGAAGAAAATTGGGAAGATCTCGAAATTAAAGAACAGGTAATATCTTTCACTTTCTTTGAAAGAGTGTGTTTAATAACCATTAAGATTAATGAAACCTTACTTACAATAGTCCATGATTATTATAAGGAATGGCCTTTAGATGCTGATAATCTAGCTAGCTCAATGTATTACTTAAAAAAGAATCTTGGGGATTTTTTTGGAGAAAAAGGGCAATCCGAAGAAAAAATAGTTCAATTTTCAAACAGGGTTAGGAGTTCAATATACCTCTTTGGAATGGGATCAGAAGTTTCCTTTGTTTCATATACACCAGATGAATATGATGAATCAAACATACTCCCTGCGATAAGTATAATTTTGGATTCTATTCAAAACCCTATTTTTATAAGGTATTGTTTAGCAAATCCCTCAGGATTAACTTTGGATGCAAGAGAAATAAGTGGGGAGACCTTACCGATTTCTGTGGAAGCATTTTCTGCCAATGCTACAGTTGCTTTTCAAAAAATGAAAGAAGAATCAGATCAAACTTCAATTGGGAATCTATTATGTTATATTGCGATTTCAGGAAAGGATGAAGAAAACTTTTATGGGATTATAACATGTCCATCAGGGAAATTAACCTTCTCAAAAAAAGAACAAAAAGATAATATTCAAGAAATGTCTTTTATTGGATTATTTCCATTAGTATATGGAGGTATTCCAGTTGTTTGTGAAACAAGGAACATTATATATTCGATATTAGAAATTTTAGGTACTGAAAAAGTCACTGAACAATTAATTAAGGCAATAAATGTTATAACTACTTCAAAATATGAATAGATTTTGCAATTATATTTAGAGATTTTTTATTTTTTATCATGACTATTTCTAATAGAGATCCAAAATTATATTGTATTCATTATAATGAATGTGATCCAAAGAAATGTACCTCCATAAAGTTAAAGAGTTTTCACCTCATTAAATTTATTAAAGATCTTAGAGGTCCTTCTAAAAATGCAATTCTTCTTAATCCATTTTCACAAGAAGAGATCTCTTTACGTGATCGTTCGATTGTTAGAAAATCAGGACTTGTTGTTATAGATTGTTCGTGGAAAAAGCTATTAAAGTTCCAACAAATTAGTGGAAAAAATTCTAGAAAGCTTCCTCCATTAATTGCAGCTAATCCTGTAAATTATGGCAAATGGGAAAAATTGAGTTCTGTAGAAGCTTTAGCAGCTGCATTATTTTTAACTGGGTTTAAAAAATATTCCATTGAAATCTTGAGTAAATTTAAATGGGGTTTAGAATTCTTGAAACTAAATAAAAAAATATTAAAAGAAAGAATTTAATTGAAGATTTTTATTATTCTTCATTGCCTTTTGAAAATCCTGATGCCGCGATAACATCATCGATTTTTAGTATCATTGAAGCAACCTCAGTACCAGATTGAATCGCTTGAGTTAAGATCGCTAAAGGTTCAATAACACCTTTTTTTACCATGTCATCTGGGTTTCCAGTTTCAATATTTATACCATAATTCTGACCATTTTCGTTTTCGTGTTTAGATCTTAGTTCTACAATTAAGTCAACAGGATTATATCCAGCGTTTTCTACTAAAGTTTTTGGTACTGCTTCTAAGGCGTTTGCGAAAATTTCTATAGCTAATTGTTCTCGTCCTCCAATGCTTCTAGCATACGTTCTTAATCTTTTAGCTAGTTCAATTTCTGAAGCTCCCCCACCAGGTAAAACATAAGGAACTTCATTGGCAGCTTTTACCACAGAAAGAGCATCATGAATCATTCTCTCAGCTTCATCGACAACATGCTCAATTCCAGCTCTAATTAAGATACTTACAGCCTTTGGAAGAGCACATTCAGAGACAAAAATCATATTGTCTTCTGCAACTTTCTTTTCCTCAACCTTACCTGCGTTCCCAAGATCTTCACTTGAAATTTCGAAGAGATTATTAATTAATTTTCCATTAGTTGCTCTAGCTAATTTTTCCATATCAGATTTTTTAACTCTTCTAACGGCTATCATATCTTCTTTTGCTAAATAATTTTGAGCCTTATCATCAACACCTTTCTGGCAAAAAATTACATTCGCTCCAACTTCTTTTAATTTATTTACCTTTTTTCTAAGCATATTAGCTTCTTCTTCAAGAAATTGGTTAATCTGATCAGGTGATTGAACCTTAATTTCAGCATCAAATTCAGTTTTTTCAATTTCTAAGGAAGAATTTATTAAGGCAATTTTTGCATTCTTAATGCTTTTTGGCATCATTGAATGGACAATTTCTTTATCGACAATAATTCCATCAATAATTTCTGAATCCAGTAAGCTTTTTCCTTCCTTCTTGATAATTTGTATTTGATCCAAATCTATAAAGGTGTTTGTTCCTCTTTGTTCTTTTATCTGAGAAATTGCTTGTACGGCCATATTCGCAAAATGGCTTTTTGCTCCTGCAATCAGTTTACTATTCATAGAGGTTTCAGCAATTTTCTTTAAGGATTCTACATCATTCTCTTCAATCTTTTCAGCTAATTCCTTTAGAATTTCTTTACTTTTCAGTAATGCTTTTCTATATCCTCTAAATACAATTGTAGGATGTACAGATTGCTCCATTAATTCTTCTGCTAAATTAAGAAGTTCCCCTGCAATTATTACACTGGATGTGGTTCCATCACCGACTTTATCGTCTTGTGTTTTAGCGACTTCAACCATCATTTTAGCAGCGGGATGTTCTACATCAATAGTATCAAGTATTGTCGCACCATCATTTGTGATAGTTACATCTCCAAGCGAATCGACCAGCATTTTATCCATTCCTTTTGGTCCTAAAGTTGTTCTTACTGCCTCAGCAACAGCTTTGGCAGCGGCTATATTGTTCTTTTGCGCATCTTTTCCTCGTTTTCTTTCAGTCCCTTCTTTTAGAACTAAAATCGGGACTCCCGAAAGTTGTGACATTTTGAATTCACTTTAAATTTTTATAAGAGATATATGTTACTTATATAGATCTCTAAGTCATAAAATTAAAAAAATTTTTCGAAATTTAATTAAAAATCTGAAGAATCTTATCTTTAATCTAAAAAAATTCAATTTGTTTTTTTATATCAATTAAAATAATTAGATATGAATGAGATTTTGTACATTATTTTTCTCATTCTAATGATATCTCTTTTTGTATTATTAGATATTTTGAATTTCATTTAGTCTTCATTAATTTATTAAACACATTAGATATAGATAGTATCAAATTAAGAATAAGATATTTAGAACATAAATGCATAATTTTACATGATAATGAAATATTTAGTTGGAATTGTTGGAAAGCCTAGTAGTGGAAAATCCACATTCTTAAATGCTGCCTGTTTAACTGATGCTAAAGTAAGTGAATTACCCTTCACTACGATCGATCCGAATCAAGGAATTGGATACGTTAAAACTAAATGTGTTTGTAAAGAATTTGATGTAAAAGATAATCCTCAAAACTCTTATTGTCGGAACGGTTTTCGATTTATACCTATAGAATTATTAGATGTTGCAGGATTAGTACCGGATGCTCATAAAGGAAAAGGTTTAGGAAATAAATTCTTAAACGATTTAAGTCGAGCAGATGCTTTATTACATATTATAGATATCACAGGATCATTAGATAAAATGGGTCAGAGGATATCTCCCGGAGAGAATGACCCATACGAAGATATAACATTTTTGGAAAATGAAATTAATTTTTGGTTTAAGGATGTTATTCAAAGAGAAGATTGGAACAAATTTACAAGGCAATTTCTAAGAGAAAAGAAAAAATTTGTAAATGAACTTCATAGTAGATTATCTGGTTTAAAAATAAA
>JARRLT010000198.1:0-7811 GCA_037386725.1 Promethearchaeota archaeon | reverse complement strand
GGTCCCGTCTTCAATATAGGCGTCCGCTTCACCGCAGGTCAGGCTTGGCAGCAGGGAGCCGTTTTTGTCCAATACGCCGGCCACATCGGTCAACAAAATAAGCTTGGCCGCTTTAAGGTGCGCGGCAACGGCGCCGGCCACCAGATCGGCATTGATGTTATAGGACCCTCCGTCCTCGCCTACCCCGACCGGCGCAATGACCGGGATAAAATCCTTGGCATCCAAGGCCAGCAGGACATCCGGATTGACCTGAGTGACTTGGCCCACTCGGCCTAGATCGATGAGTTCAGGCGGCGCATCCTGCACCTGGCTCTTTACTAATTTTTTCAGCTTCTCGGCCTTGATCAGGTCGCCGTCGCGGCCGGACAGGCCGATTGCCTTGCCGCCATGGTAATTGATCAGTCCCACAATTTCCTTGTTGACCTTGGCGACCAGCACCATTTCCACCACATCCATGGTCTCGCCGTCTGTCACCCGCATGCCCTGGATGTAATCGGACTGGATATTCATTTTTTTCAGAAACTGGTTGATTTGCGGCCCGCCGCCATGCACGACCACAGGATTGATGCCGATATATTTCAGCAATATGATATCAAGGGCGAAATTTTTCTTCAGCTCTTCATCAACCATGGCATGACCGCCATATTTGATGACCACCGTCTGTTCATTGAATTTTTTGATGTAGGGCAGCGCTTCAATGAGTATCTTGGCTTTTGCGAGACTCTCTTTCATGAAATAGTACCGACAAAAATAAATAGGTTATTCAGGACCGGCTGAAAAAACGGCCGCTGCGCGGAGTGCAGAGAATGCCCGATAATACCGGGCAAACAGGAGGATGTAAAGAGGATCGTCGGGAGTTTGGAAAAAGACAACTTCTCACGATGCGAACTTTACAACCGACCGGGAACTCAGTAAGTTACAATCTCGCAAAATTCCTGGCCGAATTACAGGGCTTAGTGATTTTGTCTCCTGGGATTGCAGTTTCGGTTCTATTGTCGGTTTCCATTTGGCATAACTGACTTCATAAATACGTCAATACGTCCGCCCAAGTATTTTCCGGGCAAGGAATATGCGATGGCAGCTTCTCGATTTCTAAAAAAACTTTTAAGATTGGAGATATTAAAGTAGATCCTCCGAATTATGAAGATACTTGGTAGTTTAATTTCTTATTATATTTTAGAAAGGTGAAAAATTATTCCAACAAGTCTCAGAGAATTGAAGTTTAACGAAGAACTCTGTACTGAATGTGGACTGTGTTTTAATAAATGTCCAGTATTAAAGTTACCAATTAAAGAATCAAAAAAAGAAATTACACGATTATTAAAAAATAAAAAATCCAGATATGTTCTTTCAAAATGTAATACTTGTTTTTCCTGTAATTTATACTGTCCTGAAGGGGCGAATCCGTATCAATTAATTCTCGAACGTTGGAACCAAAAATATAAAGATTCTGGAGCTCCACCTTTATATGTGTTTGTTTGTCCCACTTATGAGCCAAATATATGGCAGCTTTTAAATATTTTTTTGACAAATAAAGAAAGGAAATGGATTTTCGAATGGATGTATAATAAGCCTAAACTAAATGATATTATTCTTTTAATAGGGAATTACACTCATCTATTTCCCTTTATTATTGGGGGAAGTAAAATTTTGAGATATTTTAATCCTGTAGATTTAATCGATCATTGGGAAGGAGGCGCATATTTATATCAAGGCGGTTATTTAGATATAGTTAAAAAAATAGCTCAAAAAACAAAAGAAGATTTTGATAAATGGAAAGTTAAAAAGATCGTATCAGTTTTAGATGCTGTTGAATATATTCATAAAATAGTACACCCTAAAGAGATGGATGTAAATCATGATCAAGAATTCCTAAGCTTAAATGAATGGATGCTGAAAAAAATTGAAACTAATGAAATAAGAATTTCTAATATTCTTAACATGACAGTTACTATTCATGATAACTGTTATTCTAAAGCCATTGAAGATAAATATTGGAATCCTCCTAGAAAAATTCTTGATCTTTGTGGATGTACTATAAAAGAAATGAAACATATAAAAAAAGATTCTCTTTGCTGTGGATTTGGAGCGGGGGCTTCATGGGTTAAGAACATCTCTATTCCCTTTGACATTATTTCAGAAGGTATAAAAAAGTATCAAGAAGCTATTGCTACAGGAGCAGATGCTTTGGTTACTTATTGTGGGGGTTGCTTATACCTTTTATGGGCCACTAAAGAACTTATGGGATATCAAATTGAATTATATCATATTATTGAAGTTGTAAGAATGGCAATAGGTGAAAAATTAAATTATCCAAGAGATCATATTGCAAGAGCTTGGGATATTATTTCTATTATCACTTATGAATTAATTTTATCTTTATTCAAAAAGAACTTCTTTATAAATAAAATTGAATATGATAAAGAAAAAAGTGCTTTCATACCTAAAAATTATCCATTACTACGAATCATAAGAGTAATTTTCAATTTAAAAATAATTAGAAGATTTTATTCAAAGTTATTTCAAATTATGATTCCTTTATTGAAAACTCGATAGATTTTAGCAGTATCATTTTTCAAATCAAAAATTCTCTAATAAAAAATTAAAAAAATGTAAAATAAAAATAGCAAATCAAATAATTTTAAAAATTACTTATTTACTTCTAAAGGAATTTTCCATTCCACTTGAGAGAATGTAGAATTTACTAATTCTTTTAGTGACTTAAAAACCTCAACATCTCCAGAAAAATTTTTTAATAATGGAGTATATTGAGATTCTATTTTATGGACTAACCTATGCAACATCTTTGATAAAACTAAAGATTCACCCTCAACAATCAATGTAATAAAAAAATGGTTACCAAAGACAAAAAGTAATTTAATATCATTTTGATCAATCGCTTTAACTTTATGACTAGAACCGGAGATCTCTTGAATTAGGGACGTAAGACCAGACATTGCTCCACCAATAAGTTCAGGAGACATCTTTCCATCAGTAAGTGAAAAAATTGGTATACCGCTCTCGTGAGTGATTATCAAATCATGAACATCAACCATTACCCTGATATTAATTCTATTGAGTCTTGCTGCTATAATAAAAGCAAATGTTACCAACCAAAGTATAAAAAAGACTTCAGGGGGAAGATTCAGCAAAACTTCCGCAGTCGGTACTGTAATAATACTGTCAATAATGCTCATAATACCGCATACAATAAAAATATTGGACCATCTGGAAAAAAGTTTGCTTTTAACTACGAGAACACATATATAACATAAAAATATGATTAAACCACCTAACCCAAAAACTTTTGAGCCAAAAATAATAAATTGAACCCAGAAGGGCACATTAGTGTTTAATAAGAATAGAAGCCCGATAGAATTGTCATCTATTGATGGAATAAAGAGACTTAGAATTAAAAGTGAAGTAATAAAATTGGTTCCAATTATAAAAATTAATGATTTCAGGATTATTCTCTTTTTAAGGCTATGAACATTGATATCAGTAATAATATATAATCCTATTATCCCAAGAATAATTTCCAAGAAATATCGATAAGAAAAATATTGACCAGGACCAAAAATCCCAATCTCAAGATACCAATTAGCAAAAATAGAATCCATAATAAAAAGCATTAATAATATAAGTCCGATATAAATTTCAAATAAAATAGGAATTGATAGCCTTGCTTTAATGGAAGCAAAAATGAGCATAAGTATTATAATACTGAGAAGAACAATATTAGATATTAAAAGTATAGTTAATAAATCCATATATTCAAAAATGTAAATTAATATTAATTTATTGTTCCTATAACCTTATTTTATATGGGATATTATTTGTAAATTACTTTCTGAAATGTCATAACAATCTATTTTAGTGAACGCTCTAAAAAAATTAAGATTAAATAATTAAAATGGTATCTATTCTAAATCATGTCTTACGTATATATGAAATCTTTGGAAAATAATCTGACGGAATCGCTGTAGGATGGCTTTCAGATTCTGAAGTAGCCGTCGCAGAGGAATTAAAAGGTGAGCTCTCTATTCAATTGGCTGATGGGAATACAGCGACAATACAATCTCAAGGTGTAAGAGATGTCATAATCTTGAGACTGAACAAGAATGGCCAGGTATCTTGGTGGGTCCAGATTGGAGGTGAATATGCATGCCGCGTTACAGCAATGAAAATATTTTCAGATAATTCTTTTGATAAAATAACAGCAATGTTATTTTTTAGTGAATTATATCAAAAAGAACAAGATTATAGTTTAGATCAAATTCATCGAATTTTAAAAGAAGGTGGTCAATTTATTTTAGTTGATGAGGTTAAACCGAAAAAATTATGGAAAAAAATAATTTATTTTATTATTAGAACTCCACTCGTTATTTTCACATTCTTTAAATCCCAATTAACAACAAAACCTCTGAAAGATATTGAAAAAAGATTAGAAAAACACCATTTTAAAGTCATTGAAGAAAAATTATACTTATTAGATAGTCTAAAATTATTGAGATTAAAAAAGAGTTGATAGATGGAAGTGAATATAAAAAAGGCATTAAAATTGTTTGGAGGATATTTTTTTCGATGGACTGGATTTTCAATAGAACCTGACTTGATTAAAATAGGGCATCCTGATAAAGAAAGTCCAGTCTTTTTAACTTGTAATTTTAATATAACAGTTAAAAGAGTAAAAAAAGCACTAAAAGGGCTTAATTGCTATTTATTAGTTGCACCCTCAAAAGGAATAAATGTATGGTGTGGAGCTTGCGGAGATGACTTTAATACTAATTCTGTGATATCAATAATAAAAACAAGTGGTATAGAAGATCTTGTAAGCCATAGAATGTTAATAGTACCCCAACTAAGCGCCCCAGGCATAGATCCATTAATAATAAAGAAAGAACTAGGTTGGAACATAAAATTTGGTCCAGTATATGCTAAAGATATTCAAACTTATTTGAAGAATGACTTTAAAAAGGATGAGAATATGCGTAAAGTGATGTTTCCTATATCGAAAAGGGTTGAAATGGCAAATATGTACTTCTTAACAATATTTATCTTTTTTGCAATAGGATTTTGGATCACTGCTATTTTTCTATCTTCCTTAAATCTATTTCTCTTCATTGATTCTGCGATTCTGATGATTATTGTAATCTATGGATCTCTCATTATTTTGCCTAGTATTAAGACTCACACGGGGAGACCAAAAGTATTAATATTTGAGGCAATACTTATCGTTTTAATAATAGTTTATAACATTTTTATATATCCAAATATATTCTATCTAATTTGGAATTTAGTCGTATCTATACTTATTTCCTTAATATTGATAGAAGATTTTCATGGATTAACACCAATATATAAAAGTGAACTGGGTGAGAAAACGTGGGAAAAAGGAGATAAGGAAATGAGATTTATGGGAATGAAAATAAAATTACAACCATATGGTAATATAAAATTAGAATATGAAAAATGCATTGGTTGTAAGGTTTGTATTGATGTTTGTCCACGAAATATATATATTTTCAATGATACTGATAATAAAGTAAAACTAAATCATCCGGAGAATTGCATAAATTGTAATGCATGCGTCAAAAGGTGTTTGGGGAATTGTCTTCAAATTGCATAATTATTATGTGAACTATTCTCTTAATTTTTTCTAAAATTATTATTTTATAAAAGTATGAACATATTCAAGTTAAATTTTTATTAGTATTTCTTTTTCTGAAAAGTCTCATAGCCAATAATATCTTTTATGGTAATTATATTTAGAAAAAAATTAATATAGTTCTTTTTAAACTTTAGAAAGGATTTATTATAAAAATTTGGTATCATAAATTCCGATTTTTATAAAGAAAGCCTAAAGATCTAAAAAATATGGTATGTTTAAAGCCTATAAATAATGTGGTTAAAGGAGAGTTATGATGTTATCATCTAATAATGATATAATGTATATACAACAAAATAATGAATTTGAATATTTAACTCAGTTAATTAAATATGTTGATAAAGGATTTTGTCTTGGAATTTTACTTTATGGTCCACCCGGTACGGGAAAAACTTTATTAGCAACCTCTTTAGCTAAAGTATTTGAGTCGCAATATTTTATAATCGATGGATCCCCAGACTTAGATAGAAGAGATTTAGAGGGTTATTGGGAACTTTTTGAAGGCGGAACTAGATTTACTGATGGTCCCTTAACAAAAGCAATTAAGGTTGCTAATAAAGAAGGTATATGTTTTCTCATTATAAATGAAATAAATGCTATAAGGGATAGTGAACAAATATCTTTGAACTCTTTATTATCAGAAAGTCAAATAAATCTAATTTCAAAAGGTTTTGAGAAGTATAAACTAAATTCGGAAAGCAAATTAATCATTGTCGGGACAATGAATAAAGGTGTTGTTGGGATTAATAAATTACAGGAAGCTTTTGAGGATAGATTTATTATCTGTCCCGAACTCAAATATGCTCCAAAAGAAAAAGAAATTCAAATTGCTATGAAAATTAGCAATTGTCATAAGAAAATTGCTGAATTAGTTGTAGATGCTGCTAGACAAATAAGAAAACAAGCTACTGAAGATTTTAGTATTTCAAAGATTTTCTCTACAAGGCTGATCGTGAATTTCTGTAAATTAATTACTAAATTGCCTGCTATATATTTAAAAAATACAATAGAAAATGTCATAATTAACAAGTTGGGGGATACTCAAGAAGAAAAGAAATCTATAGCAATGATACTTGATGGAAAGATGTTTGAACAAAGATTAAAGGATTGTATAATTGGAAAAAAACAAGAAAAATCTATCAAACATCATAAAAATCAAAAATTAGACGAATGTAAAGCAATTTTAACTATGAAAAATGCGGTAGAGTTTTATATTTCTAGATTTGGAAAGAATAATATCTATAATAATAACCATCAGATTATGTGGAAGTTTATTTATTGGTTATGGAGAAACTACAAAAATGAGTTTACAGAATATTTTAAGTTGGGAGTAGAATTAAAGTGGTGGGAAAACTATAAAAAAAGAACAGGAAAAGAACATATCTATCGTGGTGATATTACTTTAAAATACTTGAAATGGCTGTTTAGAAGTAATAAAGGTTATTTTGAGCAATATATGAAAAACTATTTTCCAATTCTATAAATTTTTTATAAAAGATCATGACTGGATTTAAAAATATTTATGCCATATACAAGCCAGATTATTATTCTGATTTAACAGCTCTAACCAATTTAGCAAAAAGAATAAGTGGGAAGAGAAATATTAAAATTGAATATCGAAGTGTAGGTTTTATTTATACAGATGGTTCATACATTAACATTCCAGATAAATTTAAAGACAAAATAGAGATATCTCAAGGATTTATTGCCCATGAAGGAGGTCATATTGGATATGGTTCATTTGAAATATCTTTTACTGAACTTATAAAAGTTTTATCAAAGAAATATTTTTTACCTAATTCGTTAATTAAAAAGGTTATAAATGTTGTTGAGGATGTTAGAATTAACACTATAAATAAATTGAAGTTTCCAGGATTTTATAGGAATTTACGAGACTATACACTTAAACTAATTGAAGAGATTAAAGCAAAAATGAGAAAAACAGGAGATATCTTACTTTATCTGAATCTCTTTATGGAAGAATATACTGAATTTCAACAAAAGCCAAAATTTAGGTCTCGAGAAATGTTAGATGATGATTGGAAAAGTATTATTTTATCTAAAAAACTTTTACTCAAGACTCTCACCCCAAATGTTTCTATAATTGTATCAGATCAATTATGTAAAATTTTAAAGAAATATT
>JARRLT010000197.1:0-10593 GCA_037386725.1 Promethearchaeota archaeon | reverse complement strand
AACCTATACTAAGATATCAGATATTATACGAAAATTTTATGCTGATTTATCGAATTTCTCTCCTTCTCATTTTTCTTTTAATAGATCCGAGGGAGCTTGCCCATCATGTAATGGAATGGGATCTATTGAGGTTAAAATGAAATACCTTCCTTCAACATGGATTAAATGTTCAGAATGTGAGGGAGAGCGATTCAAGGATGAAATTCTTTCTACTAAAATTGAATTTAAGGGAGAAAAATTATCAATTGCGGACTTATATAATCTAAGTATTTCGGAAGTATATGAGCTATTTAAAGTTGAAACACGTCTTCCTTCTACAACTTTACAAAGACTATTAAAAATGTTAAAAACACTTAATGATATAGGATTAGGTTATTTGAGTCTTGGACAGCCTTCTCCAACTCTCTCTGGGGGAGAAGCTCAAAGAGTTAAACTAGTAAAATATCTCGGGAAAACTAACTTGCAAAATCACATATTATTATTAGATGAGCCTTCAACGGGCCTCCATCCTCAAGATCTAAATGGTTTATTGTGGATATTAAATCGATTAGTAAAATCTGGAGCTACTATAATAATAGTCGAACATGACTTAGATATAATAAGAACTGCAGATTGGATTATAGATCTTGGACCTTTTTCTGGACCAAATGGAGGCAGAAAGTTATATTCAGGACCTTTAGAAGGATTATTTCAAGTAAAAAATTCATCTACTGCAAAAGCATTAAAAATGAATAAAGGTTTAAACTTTAAGGATCAAACTAAAAATAAACCTTCAACGTCAAAATCTATTCAAGTTAAGAATGCAAGAATTCATAATCTAAAGGGAATAGATATAGACTTTCCAAAAGGGAAACTAACGGTTGTAACTGGTGTAAGTGGAAGTGGAAAGTCAAGCCTTGTAATGGATACACTTCATAAAGAAGCAGAACGACGTTTTTTTGAAACATTATCAATGTATGAAAGACAGAGTATTCATGAATCGATGGAATCACAAGTTGATTCAATACGAGGGTTAGGAATAACAACTTTAATTACTCCAGAATCCCACCTTCATGAGCGAAGTTTTAATCTTAGATCAACATTAGGCAGAGTTACAGAGATTATAATCCATCTTGCTAGATTATTTGCATTTATTGGAGAAAAAATGTGTCCTAATTGTGGAGGAAAGATGAAGAGGGATGAGAAATGGAGATGTCGGAAATGTAAAATTCAGATTCCTCTAGCAAAACCAAAACATTTTATTTCAAGTAACTATTCTGCCGCATGCATTGCTTGTAACGGTGTAGGAACCATTCATGAGGCTGCTCCAGAAAAATTAATTATACATCCAGAAAAACCTTTATGCAATGGAGCGATGTTCTCCCCTGGTTTTTTCCCCCAAGGATACCTCTGCAAACCTTATAATGGAGGATATTATATAATTCAATCATTAGCTTCTCGTTATAATTTCGATCCGTTCACTACCCCATGGAATGAAATGTCAAAGGAATCTAAAGACGCCTTTTTATTTGGCGATAAAAAACCACTAAAAGTGCATTTTGAAAATCGATCTGGAAAAATTACTATAAAAGAATTAGATTTTTTAGGTTTTTATGATCAATGGGTAAGAGATTGGGATTTTGGAGGAACCTTTACAAGAAAAAGGTTGTGTAAAAAATGTAAAGGCTCTAAATTAAGAGAAGAGTATCTTTCAGTATTGTTACAAGACTATAATATCCATGAATTAAGTGAAATGCCTTTAGATGAATTATTTGACGTGTTGAAAAAAGTTCCAATCAATAAAACAGCATCAAGTTTGGTAAAAAGCAGTTATGATATTATAATGAAAAAAATCGAATTTCTAATTGATATGAGTTTAGGATACCTAAACTTATACAGAATTACAGCAAGTCTTTCAGCAGGGGAAGCTCAGAGGGTTCGTTTGGCAAGTTTAATTGGGAGCGAATTATCTTCACTTACAGTTCTTTTAGATGAACCTTCAAGAGGTTTACATCCTAGTGAATTAGAAATATTATCAAGAAAACTATTTGAATTAAGAGATAATGACAATACAATAATAATGGTTGAACATGATCCCCAATTAATTCAAAAAGCAGATATTGTAGTAGACCTAGGCCCTGAAGCTGGTACGAATGGAGGGGAAATAATTGCAATCGGAACACCCGATGAGATCAAAAATAAAAACACATTAACGGGAAAATGGTTAAGTGGAAATAAGAGATTTTATATTAAAAAAACTTATAGAAAGCCTAAAAAATGGCTAAAAATTTATGGAGCGCGAGAGAATAATCTTAAGGGAGATTTAGTACAAATTCCTTTAGAATGTCTTGTAGGGATTTGTGGCATTTCTGGTTCTGGAAAAAGTTCCTTAATTATTGATACATTAGGAAGGATTTTATCCCCAAAACAATATACAACTTCAGTTTCTTATGAACCAATAACACCAGGAATATATGAAAAAATTGAAAATAAACCTTCCAATACCATTATAATTGATCAAACCAAAACCAATGTAAAAAGTCCGATAAAATTTTTAGGACTCAAAAAGATATTTGAAAAATTATATGCTGAAACAGATTACGCAAGAGAGAATGGTATTACTTTAAAAAAGTTGAAAGAAAGTTGTTCTGCATGCAAAGGATCAGGCATTATAATAACGGATATGGGATTTCTCCCCGATCTTAAATCCGAATGTGAGATTTGTAATGGGACAGGATATCAAGCGGAAGCTTTTAATATTAAAATAAACGGAGTAAGCTTACCAGAAGTGAATAATCTTACAATAAAAGAGGCTTATAATCTTTTTAACTATGAAGAAAAAATTGAACAAAAATTAAATATATTAATCGAAGTTGGGTTGGGGTATCTAAATTTAAACCAACCTTCACATACAATATCTAGCGGTGAGGCTCAGAGATTAAAAATCGCAAAAGAATTAAGTAAAAAATCTCTGAAAAAAACTCTTTTTATTCTTGATGAACCTACTATCGGCCTACATATGGAGGATATTTCCCGTTTTATGAATCTCCTCCAAAAGTTGGTTACTAAAAAACATACAGTTATAATAATTGAACATCATCCTTATATTCTGGTATCTTGTGATTGGTTAATCGAATTAGGACCGGGATCTGGTCCGAAAGGAGGAAATATAATTGCAACCGGATCTCCAACAGATATTGTAAAAATTAAGACTCCAACATCTCCCTATTTAAAAATAATTTTGGAGGAAACAAAATGACTTGGATTCCATTATTATTAACCGATCCTTCACCATGTTTGAGATTAAAAGTTCTTAAAGAATTAATGAATAAACCAGATGGTGATCCAGAAGTAATGGAATTAAAGGAATTACTAGAAAAAGATCCTATTTACCAACGAATGAGAGAATTTCAAAATAAAGCCGGTTTCTGGGAGATGAATACAGCAAATTTATCAAAAAGTAAGAATAAAATCCAAACAACAGCTCTTGAAATGAATAGATTAGGATATTTAGGATTCAATAAAACTTATGAAATAACTCAAAAAGCCGCAAATTTTCTTTTTTCTCAACAAAATGATGATGGATCTTGGCCTTTACCAGGAAAAGGATATTTTCTTGGAGAAGAAGATAAATATGAAAGTATGCCAATCCAAACTGCAATTCCATTGATAGGATTAGCCATTTGCGGATATGCTACGGATGAAAGATGTGAAAAAGCATTTGATTGGTTATTAAAACAGAAATTAGACGATGGAGCATGGCCTGTAGGAATTAATTCTGGTGTATACGGTGGTATTGCGGGTTATCGAAAGTTAGCCCATTCTAAATGGGGTTGTCGCTCTAATACTACAGCTGTCTTACGGAGTTTTTGTTATCATCCTAAAAGAAGAAATAGTGCTGAAGCAAAAAGAGCATTAGATATGCTTTTAGCTACCGATATGAAACCACGTCATGATCTGGGATTTTATATTGCTCGAATTATAGGAGCGGAGACTTCTTATGGGCGGATTACATTTTATGCAAAATTTGATATTGCTCAAATTTTAGATTTATGTTACCAATAACACCATTTAGAGCGTATCCAAAAAAGTTAAAAAGATTCTGAAATGAAAAAAATATATTATATTTTATTAAGTTAGAAGAAAAAATTTTTTAAAGTATTGTATTTAAATAATTCGATTTATAATCTACTTCTTCAGTTCCCCATATCGAAAGCAATAAGTTAAATGATCATTAACCATTCCAATTGCTTGCATTAGAGCATACATTATAGTAGGGCCCACAAATTTAAAACCTTTCTTCTTCATATCTTTACTAATTTGGATTGAGAGATCTGTTTTAGCTGGGAGTTGATCCATTGAATCCAATCTATTCTGTATAGGTTCAAAATTAACAAATTTCCATAAATACTCATTAAAAGTTCCAAAATCTTCTTGTATTTTAACAAATACTCTGGCATTTGATATTACTGATTCTATTTTCAATCTATTTCGAACGAGACCCTCATTTTGGAGTAAGTTTTCAACTTTTCTTTCCTCATAATCAACAATTTTATTATAATCAAAATTATCAAATGCAGTTCTATAATTGTCTCTTTTCTGAAGGATAGTATTCCAACTCAATCCTGCTTGTGCTCCTTGTAGAATAATTGCTTCAAATAATTTTCTTTCATCATGGACTGGAACCCCCCATTCGTTATCATGATATTTCTTCATTTCTTCATTATAATTAGCCCATTGGCATCTTTTAACCATAATAATTGGAATAAAAAAACTAAATTAAAAAAGTTAATGAAGATCTAATTCAATAAAGATAAGTGAGGAATGTTATAGTTCAAATGAACTAAGATTAGGACAACAAAAATTTATATTTCATCGATAACTTTATCATAAAATTCCTTAATTATAGATTCTCTATCGTTTGCTATATCTTGTGAAATCTCAAGATACAATTTATCTTTTAGTTTCAATATTTTTTCTTTTATATGATTTATAACATCTTTGAGAAAACCACCTTTTTTAATTGTAAACCCTATTGTTCTATAAAGTCCAATTGCACCTAATGCGTCTAACTTATCTGCATCGGACAAAATTTTTGCTTCAATAGAAATTGGTTCAATTTTCAATATCATGCAAAAGGGCAGAAATTTTTAAAATTTTATAATTAACTTTAAAGTGTTCAGCTAACTTCATACATAACTTGTAAACTCTTAAAACATGCGCAAATCCATGAATATCATCTTTTTCTGATCGCTTTTGAGCATATATATAGACTTCTTTTATTATATTACTATTTTCAGACATATATAAATCCTCAATATTATTTTTTTATGTATTAGATTTTTAAATTAAACTTAATTTTTTAAATAACATTAGTTTAATCAATATTTCATCAAATTTATAGATCTAAATGATGAACCATTTATTTCGTGTAATAAGGAATTAATTAACTATTAAATTTGCATGGGGAAGATAAAATCTTGTTATGGACGAACTGGAAATTAAGGTTCTTAGTTATAGGTGCTATAAATGCAATTATAGGCATAGTTTTAGGTATTTCTAGAGGTTATTCAACAGTGATTATAGTATACATTGCCGTTTCATTAGTAGTATGTTTGATTGGAGTAATATGGAAGCCAAAGGAGAAGAAAAAAGTCGTTACTATCAACTGAAATTGAGAATTTAGAAAATAAAATAAAATAGAAAATAAAAAAAGTAATAATAACAAAAAAGGTATATAATATGGCATGGTTCTGGGATTTAAAATTAAGGTTAATATTAGCGGGATGTATTGTTGCAATTATAGGCGTTATATTGCTCATTACACATCCTGGTTTGTTCATTTCTTATGTAATAATAATCGTGGGAATAATTGTATTAGTGATCGGGTTAATTTGGAAATTTAAATCTAAAGTGAAACCAGAGACCAATAATACAAACTGAAAAAACTTATAAAATTTACTGGAAAAAACTACAATAAAAAGAGGTAAAATAATGATTAAAATTGAAAATTTAACCAAGAAATATGGAAATCTGACAGCTGTTGACAACCTTTCGTTACAAATTGAAGAAGGGGAAGTATTTGGTTTGCTTGGTCCTAATGGAGCGGGTAAAACAACTACTATTCGGGTGCTCTGTTGCTTGATCTCTAAAACAAGCGGAAATGCAATGTTGAATAATTTATCCATTGATGTCTGCATATAAGAATTTAGATTTCTATGCAAAACTTTACCAGGTTACTGAAAGTAAACGGAAAGAACGGATTGAATATTATCTCAAAATGTTTGATCTCTGGGATAAAAAAGATGTGGCTACTGGAACATTTTCCAAAGGAATGAAACAAAAATTGGCATTAGCTCGAGTATTGGTTCACGATCCAAAAATCTTATTTTTAGATGAGCCGACCGCAAATTTGGATCCGGAAGCCACTAAAATGGTTAGGGATTACATCATTGAACTGAAAAAAGAAAAGCGGACCATTTTCTTGAACACGCACATGCTCGATGAGGCGGAACGGATCTGTGACCGAGTGGGAATTTTAAAAACTCAATTATTAGACATTGGATCCCCCGAAAAATTACGGGAATCCTTGTTAGGAAAGAAGTCTATTGTTGAGGTGGATGCCGTTACTGATAACATCCTCAAAAGCATAAAATCTCTTGGATTTGAACATATTTCGGTAGATAACAATAAAATGACTATTGATATTAATGATCCTCGCAAGGATAATCCTTCCATCATACGGGCAATTCAAGATGCTGGAGGGCTCGTTCAATCTATTTCCGAACTCCTTCCAAGTTTAGAAGATATTTATCTAAAAAGTGTACGGAGGGAAGAGTAAAGTGAATCGTAAAAATGTTTGGACCATAACCGCAAAGGATCTTGGGCTTTTTATTAAAAAGAAATTGATCCTGTATTCCGCATTGATTTTACCATTAGGACTCTCTATTGGATTACCCATTATAGCCGGATATGTTATAAACAAAAGAAATGTGCCAGTACAGGTCTTATTTCCAATTTTTAATGCGTTTAGTTTCTTCTTCCTCGTCCTAGCAGCGATAATTCCAACCGTCATTGGATCTTATAGTTTCGTGGGGGAAAAAACTGAAAAAACTCTTGAACCCTTATTAGCAACTCCAACTACTGACGATGAAATCTTGCTCGGGAAGACTTTGGCAGCATTCTTACCCGTAATAATCATGATATTTATAGGCAGTGTTATATTCACGATTCTCATGGACATTTTTACTTTCCCGAAAGTTGGTTATTTATATTTCCCAAATTGGAATTTCGTTATTATAATTCTTTTAAATTCTCCATTAGCATGCATCATGAGTATAGAATTCAGCGTCTTAGTTTCCTCTCGCGTAAATGATGTTCGATCTGCCCAACAATCATCAGCCCTCATAATCATTCCATTCTTTGCACTATATTTACTTACCGAAATTAGGGTAATTACACTCGATACTAACACATTGCTATTGATTGGGGGAATTATTGCTTTAATCGATATAGGTCTGTTTTTTGCCAATCGAGTTGTATTTCAACGAGAAGAAATCTTAACGAAATGGAAATAAAAAGGAGGCTTTTTTGTCTTCCCTAAATTCTCGATTTTTTTAGTTTTACCCAGATTTGAAAATTAGAAGTTGAATATTGGGAGATTAAAAATTTAGAATTTTAAATATTTATGATCTTTTCTTTAAAAGCACATTAGAAATTTGTATTTCTATTGAAAAAATTTTCGAAATCTAAAACTTTATATTTAGAAGTGATGAAATTAGAATATAAATTCTTAAAAGCGAAATTTAAAATGGGCTCGAAATTAAAGAAAAAATTAAAACCAAAACAAGCTCAATCTATAGAAGAAATTGAATCAATAATAGGGAAAGAAATTCCACAAATTAAAGATTATGTTACCTCAATGGTTGTTGGAGGAAAAATTGAAGGAAGTAACATTGTAGAGTTAGGTTTACATCAATGTGGCTTAATTAATTTACCAACTTCAATTGGAAATCTAACATCACTAAGAAAATTGTATATTGAATTTAATAAGTTGAATACTCTTCCCCAATCAATATCAAATCTTCAATCACTTGAACAGCTCCAATTGAATAGCAATAAATTTGCTACTATTCCAGAATCAATATCGACTCTTCAATCTCTTAAGGAACTTTATATGAATAATAATAATATAACTAATCTTCCAGATTCGATAAAAAATCTTAAGATGTTAAAAGTTTTAAGTTTATATAATAACAAAATTGCCTTTCTTCCTGAAAATGTAGGAGATCTTTCTAACCTCCAAAAATTAGATTTATGGGATAACCAATTATCAAGTTTACCTCAATCGATTTTAAAACTTCAATCACTTCAAACACTCGATTTAAGCGGTAATAATTTGAAGGAACTACCTGATGCAATCGCATCACTAAGCTCACTAACAGAATTGAAGATAAACAACAATGAATTAAATTCACTTCCAGAGTCTTTTTCTCAATTACAAAGATTAAAACATCTTGAGTTAGAAAATAATAACTGGACGGGAGAATGGGCAGATATAGCTAAAAAAGATATTTCTACGATTCTAAAACTTTGTCGGAAATTAAATGGGATGTACGTATTCATTAGTCATGCTTGGGCCGACCAAGATAAATATCAAATTGTCAAACTTAAAGACCTTTTAGAACAAGGATGTATAAAACGAGAAAATAATTTAAACTTGAACATTATTCATGATGTAATCATTTGTGAAGAAGATGTCGTTGATGATATCTGGAACTTTATGACTGAATTCGTTCCTAAAAGTCATATCTTACTCTTCATAGCCACTAATAATTCAATAACTAGTGAAGCTTGTGGCTATGAACTATTCTTAGCGAATAAATTTGATTTGGAGATATTACCAATTAAAGGAGATGATTTAAACTGGGATGAATTAACTAAAATTGCTTTGCTAGATCGGAATCTACAATATCAAGGTAATTTAGATCTAAGTAACCCAAAAGAACGATTTGAATTTGGTAAGCCCCCATTAGTAGATATGCTAATTAATTATCTTATCACACACGAATCTCAAATAAAAAAGAGTAAAAAAGACTATGAACTTGAAATTGAAGAAACCAAGAAAAATATTATTAGTATAATTAACTCAGAGGAATTTAGAGAGTTAATTAAATTAAATTTTGAGAGTGTCAAGAGCGTGTTCCAAGAATTAAATAACGAGCGAATCTCCAATCTAGACTACTTTTGCAAATTAGGAGAAATTATCAATAGATGAATTTGAAGGTATAAAAAATGGCTGAAAAATATAATATTAGACCGGAACAAGGTCAGGCTTTGAAAGATATAGAAAAGCTAATTGGTAAAAAAATACCACAAGTAGAGAAACTTACTATAGATCGTAATCCCCAAAATAATCAATGGGGATTAGATAAATATGGACACACTTTTGGAGTGACAATTGAAGGAAATCGGATAATCGGATTAGCCCTTCATGATTGTGGTTTAAAAAAGATTCCTGAATCGATTGGGAATTTAACATCCCTAAAGATATTATCATTAAGGAATAATAAATTAACAACACTCCCTAATTCATTTAGAAATTTAGATTCCCTTGAGATGCTCTCATTATGGCGCAATAATTTATCGACAATCCCAGAGCCTCTAACTGCATTATCATCTCTCCAAGAATTATTGTTACAATATAATCAATTATCTATGCTCACAGATACGATAACAAATCTTTCTTCACTCAGATACCTCAATTTAGGCGGTAATAATCTCACAAGTCTCCCTAAAACTATCGAAAATCTCAAATCCCTCCAAAAACTTATAGTATGGGATAATCATTTAACTCTTCTTCCGGATACAATTTGTAATTCTTTTTGGATGCTAAAATCTTTAACAAGTCTTGATTTAAGTGAAAATCCTTGGGAGGAGGACTGGCAAGGAATTGAGAACGATACGACTCAACGTGTAATTGAAATATGCCGAAAAAGAGCTCCAATTACCATTTTTATTATTCACTCCCAGAATGAGAGTGAAAAATCATATGTTTACCATCTTATGCAAAACCTAAAAAAGTGCAAAGAAATTCAGGAAATCTATCTACAAGATCATCAGAATATCGTTGAGAGTCATTTAGTGTTATTTATAGCGACCCTAAATTCGATAATAGATGAAAAATGCAAATCAGAGTTAAAATTTGCAATTTCTAAAAATATTCCGATAATCCCCCTTAAAACAACTAATATACAATGGAAAGATTTAAGTAAGATTAATCTTGGCGCAGAATTCAATATAAGCGAGAAGTTGGGTTTTGAACTTGAGTTTGAGGGAAACGGGGGTAAAGATTTCTATATTAAATTGTATGAATACATACGAAAGTATAAACGAGAGATTAATTTGCTTGAACCAGAGGAAGGAAAACTCGATAAACAACAATTAAATGCTAAAATAATTGTGGAAAAATTTGTTGAGTCTGAAGAATTCATAGATGGATTTGAAAAAAATGTCGATGAGTTTAAAAATTTAGCAAGAAAACTGCAAACTGGACAAATTTCTATAAAAAGTTATCTTCTCAAAACTGGAGAATTACTCAAACCTAATTAAAAC
>JARRLT010000196.1:0-10598 GCA_037386725.1 Promethearchaeota archaeon | reverse complement strand
TGTTCACCTTGTTTCTTCTTTTTTCAATAATAAATAAGTTTGACCTGCTTTTTGACGCTCATCACCTTTTACCATAAATCCATTAAATCCATTATTAATAAAGGAATCAATAAAAAGATTCAATTCTTTATTATTTTTTGGATAAAACTCAATGATTAATCTTGCATTTGATTTTAGTAACTTATATATGAAGCGGGCAGTTTTATTTAATATTTGAATTTTTTCTTTTAATGATTTTGCCTCGTGGATAATGAAATTATAGGCAGAAATTGAAAATCCATAGTCGAAAGAGGCTTTTCTAAACGGAAGATATCGAATATCTGCCATTAGGAGTTCGAAGTTTTTCTCATTTTCTTTTAATAAAAATAATTTCTTAGGAAGAGCCTTTATAAGCATATCTTCTAAGATTTCTACACCAACCACTCTAAATCCACTTTTTACTAGAATTTCAGTAGAATATCCGGTTCCGCATCCCAAATCAAGAACTATTTGCCTTTCAAATTCATTTAATTCGATTTTTCCCAGATTTTCATCAATAAGGAACTTTATACATTTCTCTGTTGTCCGTTTTTGATTTCTTTCCATCCATTCTAATGAATCATACTCTTTTGCTTTTTCTCCGCTATAATCTTGAGGGAATTTTGGAGTTTTTTCTTTGTTCGTCATATAATCAAAAATATTCACAAATCAGAAAATTCTTATATATCAGCATGAAATATATTATTTATATAATTTAATAACAAATATATAATAAAAGGCATAATAAAATTTAAGAAACATTTGCATAATTTACTTCATAGATAATATTATATATTTATTAATTAAATTACACAAATTAGGATTAAATATGGGAGAAAATAAAACTATACCA
Source organism: Promethearchaeota archaeon (assembly GCA_037386725.1). Taxonomy (GTDB): domain Archaea; phylum Asgardarchaeota; class Lokiarchaeia; order Sigyniarchaeales; family SOKP01; genus JARRLT01. Next base: position 9,727 of record JARRLT010000196.1, on the reverse strand, counting down.
GAACAAAAAACTATTCTGATTGTCGACGATGAACCAGATTAATTAAAATTTCTTTAATTTAAGGTAAAACATCGTCAATCTAACAGAAAAGTTTTTAAAATTGGGTAATTTTAAAACAATTACATGTGGAAATGGAAGGGAAGCTCTAGAAATTCTAGAAGAGAAACATAATGAAATATCATTAGTACTACTTGACATCATGATGCCAGGGGTTTCTGGTTATACGGTGCTCGAGCGAATTAAAAATAATGAAGATTTTAATGACATCTTAGTTGTACTCTTTACTGTTAAAAGTTTTAATGAGGATATCCAAAGAGGTAAACGTCTTGGGGCTGATTATTACATAACCAAGCCATTTTCAGGAAAAGAGTTATTAACAAAAATTAAGGAAATTCTAAATGTCAAATCTTGAATTTTTTGTATAAATTTAGCAATTGGAAATATATAATCTTAATATCATCAACACGATCTAGAAAAAGTGGGATCACTAGTATTAGTGTTCGAAAAAATTTGAATTGATATTTTAATTTAGTAAATCATATTTTTCATTATGTATATTTACTTAGAAAAGAGCAATTCTAATTAGTAAAAATGTTAAGTGTTAATCTCGAGTTCTTGCAGAACTCATAAATCAAATCCTATAATTTATGATTTAATTATTGAGATTTTTTATTTTGAGATTTCTTTTTTCTCCATGCTTTAAATTTTTTGACACAATAAACCACACTATCAACGATTCCTCATCCAGTGCATAAAAAGTTAATTTTTTCAGAATCCTCAGAATCCTCGATTTGTTTTCTCCATTCTGACATTTTGATCTTAATAAGATTTTAGTATAATAAATAAAACAATGAATAAATGTGTTAAACTTATAAAAAATAATAATTAAACTAATAATTATTTTGTAATAGATTGTTCTTCCTATCTAATTCCTTGCCTTTCTAATATTATTAAGTAAACAAGAAAAACGAATTTTGTTATTTACTATTTTTCTACTGATTTGATAATTAATCCACGTTAAATATAAATAAAAATAAATGAAGTGGTATTTTAAATACTTCAGTAACATTTCCCAGTAGATTAGAAATAGTTTAACACATTAGATGTAATGAAATAAATCAAACCACCTTAAACTTCTTTCTTTTAAAAATTTGAGAACCTTTAATTTTTACAATTTTTTGCTACAAAATATTTGTTATTTAAATGATATTTTATCTTTAATTTCATTTGTGTTATTTAAAGTAATTAAAATCACAGTATTAGAAGAAAATAGATGAAAGAAATTAAAACAATTATAATGGATTTAGGAGGGGTTTATTTCACAAGAGGTTCATATCTTGCGATAGAGAAATTGATTAATATTTATGATATAAAAGACAGAAGGAGTGTTTGGAAATTCTTTAGCGATAGTTATGAACAAGAGGGACGACATATTCGATTAGGGCTTATAACTATGGATGAATTCGAAGAAAGATTTATTAAAAAATATAATATTGATGAGTCTAAACTCGAATATATTAGACAAATTTGGTTTGGTTCCTATGTTCCACATTATGGAATGCACGATCTGGTTCTAAAATTATCCAAAATCTATAGACTAATTGTTTTTAGCGGAAATATTCGGGAGTCTTTTATTTATTACCATTTTATTAAGTACATAACGGCTTTGCCCATAAGCCGCAGCCCAGAACAAGAATGCTATTTAGAAAGACAATGCCGAAGATTTCGTCCCGCAAATTTCAAAATACGTAAATTTTCTTTCTCTTGTATTTTGTAATTTGCGGGACAAGTTTATTAATTAGAAAGACTACGTTGAACAAGTTACCCAAAACGGAACGACTAACATTAAAATTACAAAAAACTTATAACAAAACTTTTTTTATCAGCAATAATATTAAAAAAAGAATAAATTATATTTTGAACTTTTTTCAAGTGACTTTAAGATGTTTGGAATAAAAGAACTCAAAAAAGAGTTAAAAGAAATGAATAAAGAAATGAGAGAAATTAGTTCTCAGATTTCTAATCTCTCAGAGAATATGACAAATATCAGTACTCAAATATCTACTTCAATAGATAAAATGAGTTCAGTTCTTCATGAAACAAACACTACAATTGATGAATCCCTAAAATTATCATCTAACACTATTAAAGAGATGAGTGAGAATTTTTCAAAAGCTTTAGAAGATGCTCTTGAAAAAATGTCGGAGTTTAAACTACAAATGAATGTGAGAGACACAATTTTAAAAAGTTTAGGAATAGATGGAATGATTCCTGACTTTTTTAAGAAGGAAAAGAAATAAAATTAGTAATATTATTTATTTGTTGATTTTGTACCCTTTTGCTTTTGCCTTCTTTTTAGTATAAAAAATAAAACCGTAAGTGAAATTAAATATACAATTAGGATCATTCCCCAAAGGGAGATTTCAAAAGGATTATTCTCAATAATGCCCATTACCATTTTATATATAAAGAAAATGCTAAATATAGCCAGTAATTGTATTCTTTGGTATAATTTATTCATTTTTATTTTACAGATTTTCTTCAATAATTAATATTTTATATTTAATAAAATTAAAATTATAATAAGGAATTTTTTATATATTAAAATTTTAAGCTCGATTCACATGACGAAAGAGATTCCCCCACCAATTTGCTACATATGCAAAAATAATTATAAAGACGAGATATATAATCTTTACTATTGTTTTTGTGATGCTGCTGTATGTGAAAATTGTATAAATTCTGTGAAAAGGAGTGATTCAATGTGGGTATGTCCAAAATGTAACGGAAAAAACGATTTAAAAGCAAACTTATTCGAATAGAATAATTTTCTTGTTTTACCTAATAATATATTTAATATACACCGATGATGAAAATTATTTTAATGATTTGATAGATGAAAAAATTGAGGAAGACTGAGGTGTAATTATTAAATGAATTTTAATTTTAAAAACACAGATAGATAATTGATTAACTGAAAAATTTTTTATCTAAAAGGAATCAATAATTTGAAATTTAATGGGGAATAAATAATTATAAATTTATAAAATAAAATTTTATCAAATTAAATAGAAAAATCAGGAGATTAAGTTTATCATGATATCAAAAGTCCTTGAGATTGAAGTGGAAAAAGAAGATTTAATTAAAGCCCTTTATATACCAGAAGTCTGGGAAGCAATTAGTCCAGTTAAGAAAATTACTGTTGATTTTCCTGCTCCCAATGTTTTACGAAGTGAAATTTATGATGAAGTTGATTTGGTTAAAATCCCAATTAAATTGTCAGGAGAATTGGTGATGACAGATCAAGGAGAAGATCCTGGAAAAGGAAGATTAATCGAACTCAATGTTAGAAATAATAAAGATGTAAAACATTTAGAAGGTAGATTAAGAATTAAAAAAATTGGCTCAAATAAATCAAAAGTAGGTGTATTTATCCATAATTTCGAATTAAACAGTGAATTCTTGAATATACTAGGAGATGCCAGCGAACTTGTTTTACGTAATAAACTCTCTGACTTAATGAGAAATTTACAAAAGTACTGTATGAAAAATGATCTAAAGTCTATAATCTAAATTTGGATTTTGGATATTTTTATTTAATTTTTGGGTTAATTTTACAAACGTAGAAGTATTTTTCATAATTGTGAAGACCTATGATCATATGGATTATCGAAATTGAAAGTGGAGTCTTACTCTTATATAAACCTTTCCAAGAATTATTAGTTGATGAAGATTTAGTCTCGGGACTATTAGCCGCCCTAAACCAATTTACGATATATGAATTTAAAAGTGGAATAGAAAGTCTCGATATGGGAGGACTTCGTTGGGTTTATCTAGAAGATAAGGAGACAAATTTGCTTTTTATAGCAGCAGATACAAAAGATGTAAATGCTGAAATTTTAAGAGCCCGCTTAAATGTGATTAAACAATCTTTTACAAAAACCTATTTCGATAATAAAAATGTGAAAGATGATTGGGATGGAAACACAGAAATGTTTTCTCCATTTAAAGATGTTATAGACGAATATTATTCACAATGGAAAAAAGCCGAGGCAGTAACGACAATTGCTGAATTTTTTGACATTTTAGGAGTATTCCAGCAAATATTAAATTTATTTATGAATATTGTATCTCGAATAGATGATCCAAGATTAAATGGAAAATTATTAGAAGTGTTTACAAACTTCAAGAATAGACCTGAATTTTTAAATGATGCCGAATTGAATAAAATTGATTTTTCAATTGAATCTGGTTTTAATATCATTACGATAAATGCAAGTAACACAGATATGATGAAAGCTGAACGAGAACTTATAAATTTAATAAAAATGATTTTCTCCACATTAAAAAACTATGTAGGACATAAAAGGAGTGTTACGCTTCTCATTGAAGAAAATGTTTTTGATTATATAATAAATAACTTTATTCTCATTAAAGAATTGAATTTAGATAAGTTTCTATTAGAATTATTCTTGAAAGAATAACTTTAATCCGTATATTTAATCCCTTTGAATTGATAAATGATTATCAATGTTCAAAAAATACCTATAAAATACAAATATATATCAAAAAATAGGGAATTCTCATGCTAACAATTTTTATAAATATTTTATGTCCTATTCTTGCATATTTAATTGGAACAATTAATCCAGCTTATTTCTTTGGAAGATTAAAAGGTATTGACATTAAAAGTACTGGAACCAAAAATGCTGGCACAACAAATCTATATCATACCCTTGGCATTGTTTATGCTGTCCCTACAGCGGTATATGATGTTTTGAAAGGTCTTTTAGCCCTATTAATTGCTTTTCTTTTAGGAGCTAATTTTATCATAATAAATATTTGCGGACTTTTAGCTATTGTAGGTCATATCTTTCCATTTTATTTGAAATTTAGGGGAGGTCAAGGTGTTGCTACTTCAACTGGCTTATTGCTTTTTTACATCATAATTTATATGTTTTCATTTAATTGGATTGATTTTCTCTTTTTTCTGGCATTTATGTTACTTTTAGTTGGCATTTTTGCTTATGTTACAAGAAAAGGAGAGTTTTTATCAATTATATTATTACCTGTGTTTGGGTTTTATATCTTTATTAGATATCCGACTAATCCATTTGATATATTCTTATGGATTATTTTACTCCATATTATCACTATTGGACTTTATAATATAATTCATCAAAAACTAATTACGATAGAAAATGAAGAATTTAAGAGACACTGGTGGCGTACAGCAACCCGTCCCTTAGCAGTTTTATTTATAATATTTCATTATTTTCTTCCTAAAGTCACTTCTCTTACGATTGTAGGGATCATTGCTCTTATTTTTATATTCGTTGATCTTCTAAAGATGTTCAGTAAACAGACTCAAAAAATTTTTGTCGAGAAAGTGAAAATGATATTTAGAACGAAAGAAATGAAAACTTTCTCTTCTATGACCGCATTTTTAGTCGCTGCTTTTATTACTATGCTTCTTTTTGAAAAGTATATAGCAATTACTTCTCTTTCTTTTATCATTTTTGGAGATCTATTCAGTAAGATATTTGGTTTAGGATTTGGAAAAAAGAAGATATTCGATAAAACCCTCGAAGGTTCATTAGCTTATTTAGGTAGTGTTTTGATTTGCAGTTATATACTTTATAATACAATTCCGCTTGGTTTACCTATCATATTGATTGGGGCTGTTTCAGCTCCTATAATCGAATTATTTTCAATTAATATCAATGATAATTTTACCGTACCGATACTGAGTGCTACTTCTATGACTGTAGCTGTCTTTTTTGGTCTATAAGAATAATTATTGCTAAACTGTATTTAAAAAAATTATTATTTTTTCTTTTTAAATTTTCAAGGAATCTTTCTTTTATTTCATCCCTCCTATCATTCTAATGAGAATATAATTTTAAAACCTCTAATGATTGAAAGTTTAGCAGATTTTTCGATTATCTATGAAGAGTGTTAAAGAATGAAAATTTTCCATATATTTATAAAAGCGATATTATTAAAACATATTAAATATTCAAATTGTAATCCTCGATCTTATCCATGAATTTACTGTTATTAATAATAGTATTTGGGTTTTTTATCATTGTTTTAGTTAGTTATGCGATTAAGGATGCCGATTTTGTCTCTATATCTATAATTTGTAGCTTTACAGCAGCAATAATCACTGCTCTATTTACAGGTGTAGGGTTTCAGTACTTTATACAAAACATTGAATTCCAAGCAATTATCGTGATTTTAGGAATGAGTATTATCACTTCAATAGCCCAAGAATCCAATATCCTTGAATATTTAGCGGTAAAATTGTTTAAAGTTTCAAAGGGAGATCAAAGATTATTTTTTTATCTATTATGTATTATTACAACGCTTTTAGCAGCAATTATTACTGATGTCGTTGTGGTGCTTATCCTTGCTCCAGTTGTTGTACGATTGTGTAGGTTCTTAAAAATTAGAGCTGGAACCTATCTCCTTGGAATGACCATTTGTATTAATATAGGCAGTATTATAACCCCTTTTTCCAGTGGAGAGAATATCATCATCTCCAGTGAATATGGATTGGATACACTCTATTTTATACAAAATTACTGGCTTTTTTCTTTTGGACTTCTTTTTATTACAATATTTTTAATTGATTTCTTTATGCTACGCAAAGAGCCAAAAATTGAAGCTCAACAAAAATAATTTGTATTAGAATTGGTTGATGCAAAAGTAATGATTAAAGATAAACGAATGTTTTATGTAAATAGTGTGGCTATTGGTATCACGATTTTATTATTCGCTATTATTCCTCAACTTTATTTGGTTGCTGGAATTTCTGCCTTTTCACTTATTTTAATCAATAAAAAATTTACAAAAAAGAAATCAGGAGAATTGTTCAAAAATGTAGAATGGGAGATAATATTTTTCTTTATATCTCTCTATATTATAATAGCGAGTTTATTAGCTGCTGGATTTGATCAATTATTCCTTGCAATTCCTTTTGAAATTCTACCTGCTCCAATACTTAGTATAATCCTTCTTATTGCTGTAAGTCTCATTAGTGGTTTTGTCGCCAATACTCCTACCGCTCTTATCTTTATTCCTATAGTGAGAACGCTTGCGGTGCAGTTTTCATTCCCTACAGTACCATTATACTTCGCTTTCATCATAGGAATTAACTTAGGAGGAAATATAATACCGCAAGGTGCTGCCTGTGACGTAATGACCCTAAAGATTGCTCATGATAGCGGAGTGAAAAATCTGAATTATAAACGGCTTCTAAAAGTTGGGGCCACCTTTGCAATCGTCCATATACTCCTTTCTATCGGATATTTATTTCTTTTAACATTATTCAATGGATATGTACTCTATAAACCTAACAGTACATAAAAAATATAAAAAAGAAGATGTTTTAAAATTAATCCAAAAAGACTCTTTTAATCCGATCAGGGAGAATAAACCCAATATAGAATTCTATTCCAGATGAAATTAAAATCAAACGAGATATTATCACGAATATTGGATTTCCAAGGTTTAAAGAATCTAAAATACTTCCAATCGTAAAAGAAATAAAGGCTATCAATAAGAATTTCCCTTTAAGTCTGATTTCAGATTTATCCGATCTTAAAGATTCTCTTGCGAATAAAGTGCCCGTAACTAAAAATACCGCAATAAAAATCAATAGAAAAATCTCAAAACCGAAAGTATATACCATCTGAAGCGCACTTACCGGATAATACCCGATTAAAGTAGGATTAATAGCAAGCAACGTAATGAATACTATTTCATAGATGACACCGATGATAATAAAAATTAAAACAATAATGTTTTTTTGTTCCGCATAGAGAAATTCTGCAAAAACTAAAATCCAGAGAACCATCACTACAGGAAGAGAGACGAGACCTAAGAGTAAACTCACCGTAATAGGAATAGTAGTAGAGAACAGGAGTAACCAAATAAAATTAATTGAATCAGGGAACCATGGTGTCGAAATACCGATCCAAACTAATCCAACTAAAAGAAGTTGAATATTTCGATATTCAAAGTATTTTATAAGTATAGTGACCCCAATAATTATAGAAATAACTACAAATACAAAACTAGATCCACCTTGAATATAATCTGCTATAGTATAAGAAATCATAACCACCTTAAATTATTATTAAACAATATTTTGAAATAAATTATTTATTAAAATGTTTTGTTTTGCATAGAATTTATAAAGGTTTGTTGATATTAAGATTCAATACAACCATTTGAATAAAATTACTTTTTTATTTAATATAGTTAGAATATGTCAATTTTAAATGATTTAATTAAATTTAGTTGTATTTGTCTTTTCTGGTTGTGGTTATTTTTAAAGAGAAATTTCCTAAGAAATTTCTTAATTAACTTTATTCAATAATAAATTTATATTCGGATTAGAATAGAAAAATGAAATTTTTTTGATTAAATTAATATATATGGTCTATAAACATTTCTTTTAGCCATTCAGGTGTTCTAAAACTAAAATTAGAAGTTAATCGCGGCTAAAATTAATTTAAATTCTTTAAATATCATAAATAATGATTCTTGAAAAAGAATTTATCTATCTAAAAAACGAGAAATCTGTATATTATTATAGTTGCATTTCAATATGGCAAATTTCCCCAGTTTGTAATCGATTTTTGGTTATTGTGGGATCTATACCCCTTATGAATGAAAGTGCACCAGTTAATAATCCTCCAACGGGACATGCTGTATTTCCTTCCAAATCATAACCACCTACACGCTTTGGGCATATCAAACACTTCTGTACTACAATTTTAATATTGTTTTCTGTTACATCTATATCCAGTTCTTCTCCAATAGAAACAAGATCCATTAATTTATTTATAACTTCTCTATCTGAAAAAGAAACTTGCACTTGTTTATTCTCCAACATTTCCTTCATTATTTCTCTTCCGATCCAAATACTTAACATATCCATCGCATCTTGAGTTCCTATACTCCTTTCTTGATTAAGAAGTATAGATCTTGTTCTCACTAACCCAAAACCTAAACCAATCATTATTTTACTTAAATAGTTTCTTTCTGAAGAATTCTTCTTCCAACCAAAAAATTTCATTTAATATTTTCACCTAAGATATGTTCTTTTACCAAATTTTTTTCTATAAATTTATCTAAAATTTTTAATAATCCCTCTCTACCCATCCGTTTATTTAATGCTTTTTCTAATTTAGGCAACTCTTTTAATAACGATTCCAAGCTCAACTCTTTTTTATTTGAAAGAATTAATAAAATTTGTTTTTCAAAAATGTCAGGTATGATTTCATTTTGTACTGAATGAAATTCTGTGAGACATTTATATAAGGTTCTTTGATCCAGAGATAATTCCTCTATCTCATCAACTCGTAATAGTCTCCCTGAATTGGGTGAATCTTCTTTATTCATTCTTTTTACATCATATGAGTTAAAAACTAGATGAGAACCCCTTACCTGAAAATTGGCATCGATATATACAAGAATTGTACGATTACAATGATTAATTATAAAAGGTACAGGAAAAGTTTTCGAATTTATTATAATTTCTTCATTGATTTCAAAATGAAAATAATTTAAACAAATTGGACATTGTATTCCTAAATTTTTAATATCTGATAGCATGAAAAATCAAAGTTCTTTAATTCTATTTTAAAATTTAATTTTTATGGACTATATTATTTTGACTGTATTTTGACTGTATTTTGACTTCAATTATATTTTC
>JARRLT010000195.1:0-4764 GCA_037386725.1 Promethearchaeota archaeon | reverse complement strand
CCCCTTTGCGGATTTTGAAAGTGTAGGTTTTTCCGTCGGGTGAGATCCCGCCGTTATCCAGGGTCGGAACATTTACGGCCAGCAGCGGAACAAATTTTTCGGTGCTGGAACCGTCAAAAAACACCAGGGTTTCGTAAATGTTCCAGATTTTATAGACAACATGTATTGTAAGGAGAAAAATCCAATTACAATAAAAACAATTCCAATGACTAAAAGCCTAATAGCAATTTTTCTATTAAAAACATATTTTGATGCTTGGTAAAGCAATAAATATCCTATAGATGAAACGAATATTAAGATAGAAGCAACTATACCTTCAATAATAAAACTATCATGTAAATCAGGATAAATGAACATAGGATTTCCATTTGAATCGGTTCCAACCGCAGGAGGTTGGCGATAAATAAAGTAAAGTACTCCAGTTTGGAGAACAAATAAAATTATATATATTATTAATAATCCTATCTGTCTTGAGGGCATAGGTAATGAAATCTTTCTTTTAAATCTGGGGGTTTGAATTTTAGGTTTTCTTAGGGAATCTCCAAAAATCCATGGTTTCCATATTTTTCTTACAGATTTGATATCTAATCGCTCATCTGGAGAATGAGCATCTTTGATTGCTGGACCTAAAGATATCATTTCTGTTTCTTCTAAGGCTTCTTTAATTATGCCACATTCCAATCCAGCATGTATAGTTTGAATAATAGGTTCACTTTCAAACAAAGCGATGTAAGCATCCTTAGCTATTTGTAATATTTTGGAATCAAAATTTGGTTTCCATCCAGGATATTTTTGAGTATATTCTACATTCATATCTAAATTCGAAAGTCTAAATAAGGCTTCAATTGATTCATACATCTCTCTTCTAGTAATATTTTCAAGGCTTCTTTGAGAAGTTAATATCTCCATCCTATTTTCCTCAACTCTAATAGCAGCTAAATTTGTTGATGTATGCACCAATTCTCGATTAATTTGATGGTACTTTATTGGACCATGTGGGATAGCGTATAATAAATTCAAAAGGTCCTCCTTTATTTTCGGAGTAAAAATGCGTGTATCCTTGAGCTTTAAATCTTTTTTAAGGATTATATTTAAATCTGGCTCTTTCTCTTTATAATATATTTCAATTTCTTCCTTAATGTCATTTATTAATTGGTTCACCTCATTTTCTTCATTTCTATCAATAAAAAATACTGCTTTTGCTTCACGAGGAATGGCATTATGTAAATTTCCCCCTAACAATGAATGAATTTCCAGAAAATATTCTTTATTTAATCTCCACAAAATTTTAGTTAATATCTTAATAGCATTCCCTCTTCCTTTATGGATATCCACACCAGAATGTCCTCCTAATAAACCACTTATTATTATTTTATAAGCTTTAGGATCTTTAATTATCTCCTTTATATCTAAGTATCCTAAATCTAAATATCCATGAGTAGTGATACCACCAGCACATCCAATAGTAAATCGATTATCTTCCTCAGAATCTAAATTTATTAGAAAATTTCCATTTACAAATTCCTTTCTCACATTGAAGGCACCAATTAAACCTCCTTCTTCATTTACTGTGAAAAGTAAATTTAGAACTAAATTATCGAATCTTAATTTCCCTAGATTGATTAATTTCATCAATGTTAAGCAGTAAGCTATACCTACACCATTATCTCCTCCCAAAGTAGTTCCGTCAGCGGTAATCCACTTTCTATTATTTATTTCTTCTATTTTTAATTTTAAAGGATCTTTTGAAAAGTCATGTTCAATGTTATCATTCTTTTCGCAAACAATATCTAAATGAGCCTGCAATATTACTTTTTTTAGATTCTCATCAGAATTTTGTATCGGAATTGAGACTAAAAGGTTACCAACATTATCAATTTTACATGGAAAACCTAACTTTTCCGCTTCAGATTTTATATATTCTCTTATTTTTTCTTCCTTTCCAGAACATCTCGGAATTTTTGTAATTTGCAAAAAGTAATCCCAAAATATTTTTGGTTCTCCCATCTCTTCAACTTCAATCAACTTAATCAACCTTCTCAACGAATATTTATATTTGAATTATTTTCTATTATTTATAAGAACACTAAATTCTATATATGTTTAATGAAGTGAAATCATATTAATGAGTGAATGGAAAGATCTTTATTCAGAAGTACGAAAAAGGAAGATGGAAGCCTTAAATAAAAGAGATATAGTAAAAGCAGTAGAAAAACATGGTAATATCCTAGCTATTGAAGGAGAATACGAAAAACCTAAAAATGTATTAGAACATATGTATGCGTCAAAAAAAGAATTCCTAAAAGTACGAAGAATACGTAAAGATTTAAAGAAAATTAGTCTAGAAAAATTTGATATGGTTCTTATTGGATGTTCTGGTAAAAGAATCCCAACAACAACATACTCTAAAATCCAGAGATATGTGAGTCAAGGTGGTTGGTTACTTACAACAGATTGGGCTATTGAACGAATTGTTGAGAGAATCTTTCCTGGATATATTCGCTGGAATCGACGAAGAACTGACGATGCAGTAGTGTCATGTCAAATCTTAAAACCATCTCATCCATTTTTAGATGGATTATTAAATGAAATGCAACAAAGCAAATGGAAATCACAAGGAGCAAAAAAAGAGGAATTCAAATGGTGGTTAGAGAATAGAAGTTATCCTATTGAAGTATTAAATCCAAATTTAGTTAATGTTTTAATTTCTTCACGTGAATTAGAATTAAGATGGGGAAGTTCACCTGTCTTTATGTATTTTGATTATGGTAACAATGGGGGGAGAGTAATTCATATGATCTCTCATACTCACCTCCAAAAGGGAGGAACTAAAGGAAAATATGCTTCAGCATTAATTCTGACAAATATACTCGATGAAAAAGTATCTCAAAAAATGGGTTTTGGAAAACGATCTTCACAAGATTATGTTTCGAATTCGGAAAATCAAAAAGTCTGGACAAATGATAATTATATTACTCCAGATAATATAAATTCGGATGTAGGATTAGCAAGTACAACACAAGTAATTGAAGTTGATCTAAATGATCCAAGTTTTTCTTTCGGAGCAAGATGCACTGTTTGTGAATATTCTTTTTCAGATTTTTCGGGGAAAATATATAAATGTAAAGAATGCGGTAGTTTTTATCATCAAAGCTGCTTAGAGCGTCAGATGAATGAAGGAATTTGTAAGAATTGTGGTAGAATCCTCTTGTGGTGAATATTTAGCATTTAGCAAATAACTATTATCTTAATATCTTTGAATTCATTTCCATTTTACTTTAACTTTTAATAAAAGAAAGATCCTTATTTTTTATTTAGGCAAATTTTTAAATTTCTATTGTAGTAAATTGAATATGAGGTATAAAATAATGCAAAATTTTCAAACTATCAATAGAGAAATTGATAATATTGATGAGGATGAAGTTATGGATTTAATGAAAAAAGTTATTTCAATTAATACAACTATACCTCCAGGAAAAAATTATGATAAATTAGTAAATCTACTTGAACCTTATTTCCAAACAATGGGTTATTTAACAGAAAAAGTTGAAGTTCCAGATAATTTAGTAAATGAAATTCCCTATAATTTAGAAGGTTCGAGAATAAATTTAGTGGCAACGAAGAAGTTTGGAAATAATGAGAATTACGTGAGTTTTTACGGTCATATGGATGTGGTTCCAGCTCCAAATGAGGGAAATCAAAAATGGAGATTTGATCCCTTTATTGCTACAATGATTAAAAGTGGAAAAATTTATGGTAGAGGGGTCGCGGATATGAAAGGTTCAATAGTTTGTTTGATCCTTGCACTTCAGATAATTGAAAAGCTTAACTTACAACCAAAATTTAATATAAGAGCACTAATTTGTACTGATGAAGAGATTGGGATATGGCCAGGCGTGAGATATTTGGAGCAACAAGGATATATAAAAGGAATCGTATTTTGTATGGAAGGGATGGTTAATCCCATTATACCAATAGGTGCAGCAGGTGCGTTAAATGTGGTAGTTGAAACTTATGGTAGAAGCGCTCACTCGGGAATGAACTTTTTGGGAGTAAACGCCCTGGAAGAAATGATTCCAGTATTGGTTGAATTGATGAAATTAAAAAGAATTGTTGAGGGACGAGAAAGTGATGACATTCCGGGATTCCCTCGTTTTGTTTCAGGAGAACAAAAGAATATGTCTCCAATGTTTAATCTTGATGTAATTAAATCTGGAGAAAAACCTAACATAATTCCCGATATATGTAAATTAATTATTAATCGTCGATTAATTCCAGAAGAAAATTATGAGGATGTGAAAAATGAGATCCAAGCAGCGATAAATAGAGGAACAGAAAAAAGTAAGGCCTTGGAGGTTAAAACAACCTTTATTTATGATTATCCTGCCCTAAGAATTAAATCAAACTCCTATTCTGTTAAACGAGCAAAAAAAGTTATATCTAAAGTACAAAATATACCCGAAGAAAGAATAAAGCTTATAGGTATGTCTGGAAGTACAGATATGGGATATTTGGATGGATACGACATATTAATTCGAGGTGTAGGTAATCCAGATTCTAATGTTCATGGGATTAATGAGACAATAAGAATGAAAGATGCAAAGATATTCATAAAGGAAATTATTGGATTCTTATGTTTTAATGTATAAAGCGAAAATATTCCCATCTTATCGATAAAACGCTTAGTATCCATGTAACGGGAAACTTAATTGGTGTGTTGTTTGTGTCAATTCATTTTGCGCATCAAGTAACACGACCAATTAG
>JARRLT010000194.1:0-9503 GCA_037386725.1 Promethearchaeota archaeon | reverse complement strand
ACACAGTGGTGTGAAAGATGGAAAGATGCTCAAATAGTCATTTTAGGGGCAGGATTGGACACTCGAGCTTATCGTTTTAAACCTCTTAAACAGAATAACCATACTATTTATGAAATTGATCTATCCGAGATTATTGAATATAAAGAAAAAATCTTAAGAAAATATACCCCATTATGTAATCTTAAACGGATTTCTGCAGATTTATCAAAAAGAAATTGGAATTATAAACTTAAAAATGCAGGTTATTCTAATAAGTTGCCTACTTTTTGGATATTAGAAGGACTCGTTTATTACATTGAATTGGAGAAGGTTAAAGAACTGTTTAAAATTATTTTTAACTTGAGTAAGTTAGAAAGCCAAATATTTGTAGATCTTATGCAACGTTCAAGGTGGTTCAAATCAAATCAATCTTTATATCAAAATACTACTGACCCCTTTACCAAACATTTTAAATGGGGGATGAATATTAAAAGTATTCCGGGATTCTTCTCAGATCTAGGATTCAATGTTGAATGTTCTTTTGCTGATGATCACGATCAAGGTCGTGATGTAGGTCAAAAAGCTATGATATTTATATATGGGAAAATTGAATCTTAAGGATGAAGAAAAAGAAATTTTCTCAAATTTATGATATGGCTTTAAAAGCTTCTTTGATTGCTGAACACCCACCGCATCTAACACATCCAGCTTTGTTTTTTAAGGGGTTAATCTCATATTTTTTCATAAATTCAGCTACTTTAAGATATATATCTAATAAATCTTTTAAGTTGGTTTGCTTTCGGTTATCATTCCTGCCAGGAATAGATCTAACAGGTGTAACAAATGGAATTACTCCCAGCTGAGTAATTTTTTTGATCTTTCTTATTAACTCATTTTTTTCCTCTCCGAAACCAGTTAATATAAAAGTTTCAACTTGATTTCTCCCAAAAATTTTAATGGCTTTCTTCCAATTTTTCTCAAAAAGAGTATAAGGAAGATTATATTTTCCAGGAGTAATGTTTTTTCGAATCCGATCATCTAAAATTTCAATATGGATACCAACTGTATCAGCACCAGCATTTTTTAGTTTTTCAAGGTAATTTAACTCCTCTAATGGTTCAATTTGTATATGAAGAGGTATCTCAGGGTGGGCTTTTTTAAGCCCTTTCAAAATGTTTATATATCGTTCTGCTCCTTTATCTTTATCTTCTGTTGTACCACTTGTTAATGTCATATGAGAACATCTTCCTTCTTTTTTTGCAATAGTAATTACTTCAGATATCTGTTGAGCACTTTTCTCGAGAATAGTGGTATTATAATTCAAGCTTAATTCAATCCCACAAAATTTACAAGCTTCTCCACAAGCCCAATATTTACATTTTTGATATATAGTAGTGGCTAAACAGTCAATTCCATGCACTAGTGCAATCCTTTTCATCTCAATATTGTCAGATGTTTTAAATTCTGGATTATAGTATTTTGGATCCTCAACTAACTTAACTTTTCCAAATTCCTCTCCCGTGTCTAAATTTTCAATAAGATAGTAAGACTCTCTCTTACTTTTTAATAACAAATTAGACTTTTTCTGATTATCCCATAAAGCTGCATTTACTAAAGTATGATCATCTTCTAAAAGGAAATATTTTCCACCTAATGGTCCAGCACCACCCTTTCTCCCAGATGTAATATTATTCTCTTTGTAAAAATCCATTAGTTTTGGATCTAAATATAGTCCTTTCAATAACAATTCAGTTTTTAATTCAAATTTTTTTAAGTTATTCACTCAAAAACCCATTTTGGTTTTTATTTTCATTTTAAACAGATATTTTCTATATAGGAAATAGAATTCCTTTTTTATTTAGATTTTTATTTGTTTTTATTAGAGATTTTGGAAATAACTTTTATTTTTTAATTTATAATTTTTTGGAAAAAAGAGATAAAAATATAAAATCAAAAAATATCTAAAAATTAATTATTGTCGCATATTGGGTAAATCATTATTGAATAATTACCAAATTATCTAGAATAATCATATTGAAAGAAAACTTTAATTTGGTAAAACTTTTTAGGCTTCTTTCACAATTTAATCTATAATTTAGTTATATTAGATGTATAAAAAATAATATTTAAAGTGGATTGTAATGGCCAATAAAAGACCGTGGAGATGCTACCGTAGTTGGACAAGACGTCCCTATCAACATAAGCGTAGTGCAAACCATAGACGAGAATATGCTCGAGGAGGGTCTCAATCTAAGATACAAAGATTTTGGGGAGGCAATAAATTCAAGGGTTGGGATGAATGGGAAATAGTGATTGGTTTAAAAGTGGATGAAAAGGTTCAAATTTCTTCAAATGCATTGGAGTCTATTCGAGTTGCAATAAATAGTCAATTACTAAAGAAATTTGGTAGACAAAATTATAGAATGCGTGTGAGACCAAAACCATTTCAAAAAATTAGAGAGAATCGTATGTTAGCTTTTGCAGGAGCTGATAGGGTTCAATCAGGAATGCGAAATTCCTTTGGACGAGCATCAGGTGTATGTGCCCGAGTGAAAGCAGGACAAGTTATTGCTGATGTCGGAATAGATATGAAAAATTTAGATTTTGCAAAAAAGCGCATTAGAATTGCAAGCATGAAGATTCCTTGCCATTCTCAAACGGTATTATTACGGTATAAGACACCAGAAGTTTTAAAAAGAGCAGGATTACCACTTTATGATGCAGACAGACGTCGTGAAATACCCTTATTTGAACTCGAATTAGCAGAAACATAAGTTTCCTTATTTTATTTCAAGTTTCATTTTTAATGATTTTTATTAATTTAAAGAGAATTTTTTTCTTTACTCTTTTAACTCTTAAATAGATCCATTAAAACACATCTAAAATAATAGGGATTATAAAAATAATCGTAAATGGACTAAGAACCTAACTCAAAAGCCCTAATTGGACGATATTTACTATGTTTTATCACCATATACGAATGTTTCAAATTATCGATCGGTTTTAATCTATATATATCTTCTTTTAATTTATAGCAATAAAGCTAATTAAATAATGATTCCTTATAAACAAATAAGATAAAGAAAGTCGCATTCATCTTATTAATATCATTATGTGCTTCATATGAATTTAGAACCTTTTTTTAATCCTAAAAGTGTTGTTATTATTGGGGTATCTCGAAAAGAATTCACTTTCAATTATACTATTTTAAAAAATTTGTTAGAAATTTTTTATCGTGGTAAAATTTATATTCTTAATCCAAATGCTGATGAGATTTTGGGTATAAAATCATACGATTCTTTAGAAGAACTTCCTGAAGTTCCTGAATTGGCGATTATTGTATTAGGTAGGAATGTTGCCGGTATGTTTAGAGAATTAGGTGAATTTGGGATAAAATATATTGTTATTGAATCAGATCTAACTTTAGATCAAAATGGAGATTTAAAAACTTCTTTTGATGAAGAAAGTGTAAAGAAGAATCTCAATTCAATTGCTCGGAACTATGGAATTACATATATCGGGCCATCTACCATTGGTTTAATTAATTACATAAATAATTTCACTACATCAATTATTCCAGTACGCCAGCATATAATGAAGAAAAATAGAAATATATCTTCAGGTGTGAGCTATATTGCTCAATCTGGAGGGTTAGCTGGAGCTTTAGGATGGTGGGCACCATCTCAAGATTTACCTATTGTGAAAGTTATCCATCTCGGTCATGCATATGACATTGAGGAATCAGATGTTATCGACTATTTTGTGAAGGATGAAACAACTAAAATCATTCTTCTTTTTTTAAGAGGGATTAATCAAAAACTAATTGATGCAGTAAGAAAATGTGCTCCAATTAAGCCAGTTCTATTTTTTTATGTTGGAAAAGATAACAAAAGTGCAGATTTATTGAAAGAAGCGGGAGGAATTGCTGTAAGAAACTATATTGAATTATTTGAAATTTCTAAAGTCTTCCTCTGGTGTGCTAAACCAGAAGGTCCTAATTTAGGGTTAATTGGACCTAGTAGTGGAGCAATATATATTATTGCAAAAGAAATGAGAAAACAATATTTAAACTTAGCAAAATTAGCCAATGAATCCCGACGAAATATCATTGAGAAAGTAGGAGGTTCCACTTGCATTACGGGAAATCCTGTAGACTATTGGCCACCAGAACGCTTCATTGGAACAAAAATTTGCGAAATTTATAATGCCTCATCAAAAACTCTTCTAAATGATAATGCAGTAAATGGATTAATATTGGCATTAGAGTTCTTTATTGAAATTGAATTTGACTTTCTTCTTTTTTTAAGCTCTCTGGAACCTCATCATCTTCATGTATTCTGGAAAGAGCATAGATTTTTTCACCACAACCACATTGGGATCCAACAAATAGATAAAATCGGAATTTATCCTTCCAATTAACTATATGAATTTTATCGAATTGTGCCACTTCACCACAAACACAGTAAATAGGATTATCCACACCATAATTTTGAATTATATCATTAACAGTTTTGCCTGTTTCTTCAAATTCTGATTCATTTAGAATCTCGTTGATCTCATCAGCATATTCATCTTTTAAGGTTGGTGTAAAACTAATAATTTGGTCATCCTTGGTTTTTAAATCACTAAGTACTATGAAATTCTTCTCTGGTTTTTCATAATGTTGTTGAGTTGCCTTTAAATCTACATCATATTTTTCCATAAGTTCTTGAGGGATTGGAAAAGGTTCTACACCTTCAGGATAAGCAAAGGAGTAAAAATATTGTGTAGTACCTCTTTGAGAACTCTCATTGATTAAGTTTAAATTTTCATAATCTCTGCTATGTAGAACAAATTTAATTAATTGGAGTGGAACTTTCATTTCTATTAATTGGTTTCGAATGTTATCTAATATTTCTGATACAAAGTTCTTTAAAATTAGGATATCTTCCCTATTTTCAGTATAAAAGGGCATTTTATTTTCTTCTTTAAATGATTGCCACTTTTTAACAATATAATTTCTTATTAAAGTAGGAACCATACAAAATACACATAAAATAGGAAACATAATAAAAGTAGTAACTCCAGGGATGAAAAAGAATAAAATTATAACCGCAATCATAGGTATCGTTATTAATAAACTCCATTTCCTCATTTTTTTATCAAATGCTTGGTTAACTCCACGTTCCGATGCGAATTTATCTCCTTTCTTTTTTAACTCCATAATTTCTTTCTTGATATCTTTATGTTCATAACTTTGAGTTAATAATTTGTCTTCTTCTCTAGCTTTTTCCGCATCCTCCATGATTTCATCTAATCTTTCAATATACTTTTCAAGATTTTTATCTTTATGAATGAAATCTAGGGTTTCTTCTGTAAAATAATCAATAAATCGAGCAGCAAATAGTTTTCTTTCTATAGTTTGCATTTGCTCTGGTGCGATACCAAGAGTTTCTTGTAGAAGTTCAGTATGAGATTTCTTATCTGACTTTATTGTGTCTTGATTTTCTTCTTTTTCTTTCGTTGCCTTAGTTTTTATGTCGCACTTGCTTTCATTCTCTGACATTTTCTTATCTAAATCTAAATTATTTATATTATTTTTGTTAATTTAAATAACATAATTAATTTTATTAATATTCAAAATAACCAAAATTTGTTAATTTCCTTTGAAAAGTCCATATATGTGTTAAAAGTAAGGAAATAGTCCTTGCTTTTATGTCTGATTGACAATTTGATATATACTTTTTTTCTGAATTCAAATCTTCCTAATGAAATGATAATAATTTGGTCAGTTATGAATGGGTGTCCTTTTAAAATTTGTATATTAGAAATAAAAGGTAAAATGATTTCAATAAGTAAGGATTTGGTATATATGATAAATCTCCAGAATTTTATTTATTTCTTATTCTACTTATTTATATTTCTCATAATAAGAACTAATATCTCAAAAGAATTTTCCTTAAATATATGATTATCTTTCATAGATTTGATCCAATATTTATAAATTGAGATGATTTAAATGGAATATAGATCTCCTAAGGAAAGTAAGAATACTTTAACAACCTCTGGTGGAGCACCAATTGAAGATAACCAAAACTCAATAACTGCAGGTAAGAGAGGACCGGTTCTTTTACAAGATGTTCATTTATTAGAGAAATTAGCTACATTTGCTAGAGAAAGGATACCGGAACGAGTAGTTCATGCAAAAGGAGCAGGCGCTTATGGAACATTTACCGTCACTCACGATATAACAAAATACACAAAAGCAAAAATATTTTCAGAGGTCGGGAAAAAAACAGAACTTTTAACAAGATTTTCAACTGTTGCTGGCGAAAGAGGTTCGGCTGATACTGTAAGAGATGTAAGAGGTTTTGCAATTAAATTTTATACAGAAGAAGGAAATTGGGATTTAGTAGGTAATAACACTCCTGTATTTTTCGTAAGAGATCCCTTAAAATTCAGTGATTTTATTCATACACAAAAACGAATGCCTCATAACAATCTGAGATCTCAAACAATGTGGTGGGATTTCTGGTCTTTGGTACCGGAGTCTTTACATCAAGTTACTATTCTTTTTTCAGATCGGGGTATTCCATATGGATATACTCATATGAATGGTTATGGTAGTCATACTTATAGTTTTTTAAACGCAATTAATGAACGTTTTTGGGTTAAATTTCACTTTAAAACCTTGCAAGGAATCAAGAATTTCATGCAAGAGGAAGCGGATAGAATTGCTGGAACTGATCCCGATTGGGCAACACGTGATTTATTTGAGAAAATTGAACTTGAAGATTATCCAAAATGGGAACTCAATATTCAAATAATGCCAGAAGAGGAGGCAGAGAATTATATATGGAATCCTTTTGATCTAACAAAGGTTTGGCCTCATGGTGATTATCCATTAATAAAGGTTGGAATCATGGAGTTAAATAAAAATCCACATAATTATTTTACTGAAATTGAACAAGCTGCTTTTGATCCTTCCAATAGAGTTCCTGGAATTTCTTTTTCACCAGATAAAATGCTTCAAGGGCGACTTTTTTCATATGCTGATGCTCATCGTTATCGATTAGGTGTAAATTATCAATCTTTACCGGTAAATAGACCTAAAGCTGCAAAGGTCAATACATATCATCGTGATGGTTTTATGAGATTAGATGATAACGGTGGATACTCTCCGAATTATGAGCCAAATAGTTTTGGTGGACCTAAGGAAGATCCGAAATTTAAAGAACCTCCATTGAAAATATCAGGTGATGCTGATAGATACGGGCAACCTCGAGAGGATATAGATTTTATACAACCAGGAAATCTTTATAGATTAATGTCACCTGAAGAACAAAATCGCCTTATAGAAAATCTTGTTAATAGCCTTAAAGTTGTACCCACATTTATTCAAGAGAGGATGTTAAAGTATTTCAATAAAGCGGATAAAAAATGGGGAAAAAGAGTATTAAATAAATTTAATTTCAATTTTTTATTTTTAAAATTCTGAAGGGTAGTACTTTTATATAAACCATGATTCAAGTAGATTAAAATTTTAAAGTTTTATTGTACTTCACACATAATCTACATTTAGAGTTATGTTTGATTTTAATATTAAAAAGACTTTTGGTTATCATAAATGCAAGTTGACTTTCACTGTCATCTCTTTGAAAATATGAAAAAAGAGAGGTTATTCGATGTATTCTCTCTGAATTTTAAGGGTTATGGCTTTTTTGAACGTATTGCAAGAGAAGTGGATAAGATAAAATCAATAGAAACCAATAATATAATAGAGAAAACAATATTCCATGTTCGCAATTCTAAGATTGACAAGGTTGTTTTACTACCAATCAGTTCGAAGGAGAATGAAGATGTTTTAAAATGGAAAGAATATGCTCCAGATGTGTTCATTCCATTTTATAATCCACCAGAAAAAAGCATTGAGGGTAAAAAAGTATCTGAGATTGTAGAAAAGGCTGTTATGGAGCATAATTATAAAGGATTTAAAATAATGCTTTCATTTCGGAAAAATAAATTAAATGATAAAATAATATATCCAACAATGGAAATTGCTGAGAGTAAAGAATTACCTGTTCTTATGCATACTGGGTATCCTCCACCAGGAACGCCTAAAAATGTCCTTTCCTACTCCAATCCTTTAGCCGTCGATGAATTAATGGCTTCTTTTCCAAATGTGAAAATAATTTTGGCCCATATGGGATTTCCATGGACTGATATAGCGATCGCACTTGCGGTTCAGTATCCTACTATATACTTGGATATCAGTAATATGACATATATGATGCCTTATCGACTTAGAGAGTTACTTTTAAGGGCTAAAGATATAATTGGGACCGAAAAGATACTCTTCGGGACAGATGGGTTTATTCCCGAGATGATTGAAGTAGCAATGAACTTTTTTAA
The DNA here is from genome assembly GCA_037386725.1 of Promethearchaeota archaeon. Taxonomy (GTDB): domain Archaea; phylum Asgardarchaeota; class Lokiarchaeia; order Sigyniarchaeales; family SOKP01; genus JARRLT01. The sequence continues at coordinate 1,133 of JARRLT010000194.1, read as the reverse complement.
CGAATGTGATTACTTATCGAGTAATGAGATTGAAAATATTTTAGGGAACAATGCTATAAAGATTTTAAAATTAAATATGCAATAAAATCTGATAATTTAGAATTTATAAAGAATAAAATTAATTTTTAATCCATCCCTAGGCTCTTTGATGTCCCAAGTAGACTCTAATAAAGTCGAATTATTAGCTCCCTTAAAAAATAATAAGTCCCTTAATGCCGTTCTGAACATTGCTGATGCGGTGTATTTTGGTGTAGAAGATTTAAACATGAGAGCTTTCTCTGATAACTTTAAACTAAAAGATCTACAATCAATTGTAAATATCTGTCACAATAATAATATTAAAGTTTACCTAACTACAAACGTTGTTGTATATGAAAATGAATTCCCAATAATCAATAAAATACTCACAAAAGCATATGAAGCAGAAGTAGATGCAGTGATTGTTCACGATATAGGTGTTATAAACCTTATTAAAGAAAAAGGCTTAGAATTTCATATTTCTACTCAAGCAAGTATCTCTAATTATGGGTCGGCTAAATTTTATGAAAATCTGGGAGCAAAACGATTGATCCTCGCTCGAGAACTTTCCCTAAATCAGATAAAAGAGATTAAAAATAAACTTTCAACTGCAGAAATAGAAACTTTTGTTCATGGTGCACAATGTACTTCAATTTCAGGAAGATGTTATTTTTCTGCAGAATTTTGCGGAGGACAAAAGTATTCAGCTAATCGGGGAAAGTGCGTCCAACCTTGTAGAGGCAATTGCCAGGGCAGGTCCAAAAAGTCTGGAAAGCCCGCTTTTACCGAAATCGATTTAATAGCAGTGGTCAATCGCCCTCCGCCAGTGAATGAGATTTTTCCACGTACTCCAGACTTTGATGCCGAAAATAGGTATTGTACAACTCAGCGTAATGCCCCCCCATAGACATCAGGCTTTCGTGGTTCCCCTCCTCGATGATTTTACCCGCTCGTAAAACAATAATCCGATCGGCAGCCTTGACGGTGGATAAGCGGTGCGCAATGAGGATACTGGTTGCGTTCGATAGAATCATATTCAAAGCCTGTTGTATTTGCCATTCCGTAAAGGGATCGACACTGGCAGTTGCTTCATCCAGGATGAAAATCGCCGGGCG
>JARRLT010000193.1:0-6132 GCA_037386725.1 Promethearchaeota archaeon | reverse complement strand
TTTATAATTTTGACTCATTATATTTGATTTGGAACTTTTCAATCCTTTTTTAATTGAATAAATAGCACAAAGTGGTTCTAAATATCCATTTTGCCATCGTGGAATAACGCAATCATATTTTTCAGCAAATTGTAATAAATATTTGATAATCTCTTGTTTAATTAAAGGCAAATCGCACGATAATACTAACACCTTCGAAAGATTTAATTTCTTAAGATCTTTAAATAAGGAATACAAACCTATTAGAGGGGAATAAATCCTTTTTTCTTTTAGATTAGGGGTTTCATCTATAATAAATCCTGTTAATGGTTTTATATCAATATTATTAATGTATTTATGCATTTGCGATTTTGACTTTGCAACTAAAAAAATTTTATAATCAATCTTGGAGAGAGTATCTAATTGATATGATATCATAGGTCTATTCCTAATTTGAAATATCCCCTTATCACTACCAAACCTTGTGCTTTTTTTAATCAAGTATTAAAATAATAATTAAAAACTATAAATAATTAAATCAATTGTAGTTAATGAAATTAATTTCTCAATTTTAAAATAAATTAAAGAAATTTTTAATATGAAGAAAATCAATGATTCAGATAAACCCCAAGAACATTGTGCAGTTTTTGGAGTAACTTGTGATGATTTGGGCTATTCTGTTTCTAAGCTATTATATAAAGGACTCATATCACTTCAACATAGAGGCCAAGAATCTACAGGAATATCAATCTTAAAGATAGGTGGAGAAATTTTCACCCATAAAAGGAAAGGATTGGTATCTAAGGTTCTAAGTAATGAAGTATTATCAAGGTATTGGGGGAATGTAGGTATTGGTCATAATCGCTATGCTACAACTGGGTCGGAAGAATATTCATCTTCCCATTATATACAACCTTATCATTTTAAAAATAATGAAATAGAATTTTCTTTTGCTTTTAATGGAACAATCCCTAATTATGAGGATATTAAGGAGAAAATGGTTGATATGGGTCGAATTTTCGTTACAAAAACTGATACTGAAGTAATTGCTCAATTAATTGCTTCTCTTTCATTAGGAACTGAAGATTGGGCAGAAATATTAAAGTTGGCCGCAAAGTTTTTAGATGGTTCATATTCTTTGATATTATTAACTCCAGCTGGAGATATTTATGCTATAAGAGATCCCAAAGGATTTAAACCATTATGCATAGGAGAATTAAAATCAGAAAAAAGAAATCTTTATTTTGTTGCTTCAGAATCTTGTGCTCTGGATTCTGTTGGGGCAAAATTCTTAAGGGATGTAAAACCTGGAGAAATTGTTCATTTGAGCCATCAAAAGGATATTCATTCAGAAATGATATTAAAAAATGAGGAAACAGCTCTTTGTCAATTTGAATATGTATATTTTGCTCGTCCTGATTCTGTAATTGATGGAGTTTCGGTAGCTGAAGCTAGATTACGTATGGGGATGAACTTAGCAAAAAAAGATGCGCTTCTAGATGATCCAGAGTTTAAAGCAAATGCCATTGTCGTACCTGTCCCTGATTCTGGAAGAAGTGCTGCTGTAGGATATGCAAAAGAGGCAAATTTACCCTACGTTGAAGGTTTAATGAAAAATAGATATGTATGGCGTACATTCATTATTCCAGGTCAACAAAAACGAAAAGCAGCAGTAAAAGAAAAATTAAATCCAATCAGAAGTGTAGTTAATGGAAAAGATGTAATTTTAGTTGATGATTCGATTGTTCGAGGTACTACGACTAAACAAATAATATCATTAATTAAAGAAGCGGGAGCGAAATCGGTTAACGTTAGGATTAGTTGTCCGCCTGTGGTGAGTGCTTGTTATATGGGAATAGATTTTCCAACTAGAGATGAATTAATAGCAGGTAAATATCAAGCAAAATATGGTAAAGAAAGTTTTATTGAAGAAATAAGAGAAAGTATAGGTGCTGATTCCTTAAGATATCAAACAATTGATGACCTTGAAAAAGCAATAAATGTAAATACTGGACTTTGTAAAGCTTGCTTAACTGGAATTTATCCCCTTAAGTCAGTAGAAAAAATCGCGGATTTGGAAAATTCTATTATTGCAAATCGAATTTAATTTTCCTCAATCTTTTAAAAAATAATTTTATATAATAGTAATTAACGTATTCTTCAAAAAGAGATTGTAAAAAACCTTAATTAAATGTCTAGAAAATGCTTTACCGCTGGCAGGATCTCCTTATCAATGAAAAGTGATGTTTCCCCTGTCCTCTTAAATTGTTGTATCTCATCTTTATAATTTTCTTCAAACCAATAGGCAAAATAAGAGAGTCTCTCCTTAAGTTCTTTATCTGCTGGTTTAGTTAAAAATAATGCTACTTTAATATCTTCACTGTAATCCGCTAAAACAAAAAATCCTTTATAATTAATTTCTTGTAGGGACGAATCGCCACCGAACTTTCCCACAAAGTCATCCATAGCAGAAAGGAAGCTCGAAAACATAATTTGGTCTTTAACGTCTTCACTAGAATATGAAAAAACCGGAATCCCCGCGGATCTTTCAATTATCATCATATTTTTAAAAATTTCAATGTAATGAGGCTTTTCCTCGGGTAGAATCATTATTTTATCATGATTAGTTTGCTCTAATAAGGCATATCTTTCAAAATCATCGGGATTAAATGAGTCTCCCTCATCAAATTTGTAGGTCGATATTTTATTTAATTCAGACTGAGCTCGAAGGGGTACTCGTGGAAGTTTTTCTAAAAATTGATCTCGAATATAAGAATCAAAATCTCTAGATTTTTTACCTTTAATTATCCCAAAAATTTTCTTTCTGGCAGGATCGATAACATAGAGTGATGCATCTAAATATTTCATATCTTTTATGATTCTTTTTAACCCAATACTATAAATTGCCATTGGTGTTGTTACAAGAACACTCCAATTTGCGATTTCAGAAACTCTCTCGATCATATCAATAACTGAATTATATTTATGTACTTTATTAATTTCTGAACCCGTTCTAACAAAAACAGCCTCGGTTCTTAATAATGGTGTTCGTCTAACAAGATATAAATCACAGTGATATTGGGTAGTAACTTCTTCATCCATTGAATAAACTGTAGTTCCTAAATCCGCACTATGATCTGCAAAAACTTCAATCAAATCCTGTTTCGAAATAAAATCAAGATAAGTTAGATAATATTTAAAATTTTCATCTTGAGATATAACATTTCCTATGTAGGAAAGAGGATTACCATATTTTTCGCTTAATTCTTCATTAGAAATAAATTCCTTATAAAAATGGAAACAAATATGCTTTAAATATTCAAATTTTGTAAAAATATTTTTATCCGCGGGAATTTTAATTTGATGTTTTTCTATAAAATTTTGAATTTCTTCAACCCGAGCCCGAATTAAAACACAATTTAAGCAAACTAGTCCAATTTTATTATTAGAGTCTTTTCTTATAATCTCAATCGTATCGTCGAGATTTGGCAATTTTTTTGGTGACATATTTAAAATCAATATATTAATATCCCAAATTATGAATAAATAATATCACATTAGCAAATAAGTTTAAGGGTTTAATACATATTTTTGTGATATTGAAACAAACCACCTATCATTTGTCCGATACTTATACCAGCATCTCCAGGAGCTATTTTAAAATGCTCTAAAAATTCTAATCCTCCATTTTGAACAATTTTTTTAACACTTTTGGAGAAATTATAATTATAAGAGACCCCTCCTGTTAATCCGACATAACTTACCCCCATTTTATTAGCTAACTCAACAGAAATTTCTCCAAAAATTCTTCCAATTTCTATCTGAAACTTAGCAGCGATATCTTTTCTTTCATTTCTATTGTTTTTTATAAGATTAATAATATCAAGTATTAATTTACTCGTGTTAATAATAATTATATTATTCTCCTTTTGAGTTTCAATTTCAAGATCAACTAATTTAGGATTACCATAATAAGCTAGACCTTCTAGTCGCATTGCGGGTTCTCCTCTATAAGTTTTTTTAGTGCAACACTTTAAAAGATAGGACACACTATCAAAAATCCTTCCTGTTGAGCTAGAATAAGGTATCTTTTTTTCTTGACCCATTGAGGAATTGAATGATTGCATCATAACATTTAATTCATTTTGCTTATATTCCAAATCTTTAGCTAATTGGAGATCTTTAAAGATTCGCACTGATTCTGATTCTCCTAAAGTATTGAGTAAGATAGAAGCAAGCATTCGGGCAGGATAAGTAGTACACCTATCTCCTCCAATCATTGGTTGATATTGAAGATGTCCAAGGCGTTTGTAAGAATTATAGCTACTTAATAGAATTTCACCACCCCAAATCTTCCCATCATCTCCATAACCAACGCCATCAGTGCTAATTCCAATTATTTTTTCATCTAAAGGAACCTTATTTTCAGCCATTAATCCTAATATATGAGCATAATGATGTTGAACGGAATAAATAGGAACATTATAATTCTCTGAAAACTCTTTTCCTAATTTAGTTGTTTCAAAAAGAGGATGTGCATCCGTTGAAATAAATTTAATTTCTGAATCCTTGATTTGAAGGAGATTTTTCATATGGATAAGAGAATCTTTTAAAAAAGTATAAGTTTCCAAACGTGTAACATTTCCTATATGTTGGGTAGGAAAAATCCTATTACGTCTCATAACCGCTCCAGTAACATTTAATTCTGGACCTGTAGATATAGCTCCTGGAATTTTTGATTCAAATGGTAAGGAAAAATATTCAGGAAAGTACACTATCATCTGCTCGTTGATGAATTTTTCGATTATGTAATAGATAGAAATCAGCAATTCCATCTAATTGCTTAAAAATTTCATAATTTTCAATTGCCATAGGAATATGAGATGAGTTGCCACTAGTATATATTAATGGGATATTACCTATGTAATCAAAAAGTAAATGATGAATTCCACTATATGGAAGCATAAAACCAATATTATTTAATCCTGGAGCAACATATTCGCTTATTTTCGAGGTATTTCGATTTTTCCTTTTATTTAAAAGAACTATAGGTCGTCGAAAAGAATATAATATTTCTTTTTCTACATCAGAGATTTCAAAATCATCTTTAATAATATCTAAATCTGGAACCATAAGAGCAAAAGGTTTATTTTTCCTTTCTCCTTTTCTATTTCTGAGTTTTAAAACAATTTCATCTTGATCAGCTAAACAAACTAAATGTATCCCCCCAATTCCTTTTATAGCGCCTATTTCTCCGCGTTTTATTCTTGTTTTTACTTCTAATAGGATTTCATTAATTGGGTTCTTATTACTTTCCATTAAATTTTTTTCATATAATGTATATTTTGGCCCACAAACTGCACATGAAAAAGTTTGGGCATGAAATCGTCGATTATTGAAATTTGAGTACTCATTTAAGCAAGATTCACAAAAAGGAAATTCAGTCATCGTTGTCCGGATTCGATCATAAGGTAATTCTTTAACTGTTGTGAAACGAGGACCACACACTGCACAAGCAGTAAAGGGATATCTATAGTATCGACTTTTTTATTGATTTCTCATATCTCTCAAACAATTTTTACACATTGCAATATCAGGAGGCAAAGTCAAACTAATTCCTCTTCCTTGTTCACTTTTCTTAATTTCTAATGAGCTATAAAGAATATTACTGCTTTCTACGTACTTTATATCTATATCTTCAATATATGCAATATCTGGCTTTTCTTTTCTCAACTTATCTAAAAACAATTTGATTTTTTCATGATCTCCTTGCAATATTAATCTAACTCCTGCATTACCGCGATTTAAGACATATCCTTTGAGTTCAAGAGTTCTTGCTAAATTATAAAGGAAGGGACGAAATCCTACCCCTTGAACTATTCCAGTAATATTAAGTTCAACGGTTTCTGAGTTCATTCATATAGAATAAATCTGAAATAAATTTAAATTAAATCATTTTAAAGGAATAACCATTAAATTTATTCCATTAATTTGAATTAAATCGTCAATCCTCATCAACACTCTTTCTTGGTAAAATAATGGAATTTAATAAAAATACTTATAATTATCAAAACTTTCCTTTATCTATGAATAACAAGGAATCAAAGGTTATACAATTAGCTCATGGTGCTGGAGGAATACTCCAACAAGAAC
>JARRLT010000192.1:4366-11289 GCA_037386725.1 Promethearchaeota archaeon | reverse complement strand
GAAATCCAAAAAATCGATAAATCGCCCAAAGATTTATTTAATAATTTCTCTCTTAAACTTAAGGGCTTCGGGATATATCTCTTCGAGATTCTTACATTTTTTCAAATATTCTGGATTAGAAATTGGATTATCTGCGATTGAAATCTCTCTTAAATTAGATAATTGATGCAGATTTTCTAATTTTGTTATGAAATTACGATCTAACACTAATGTTCTTAATTTTATTAATTTGTCCAGATTTTCAATCTTAGAGATTTGATTTTTTCCGAGATAGAGAGATCTTAGATTCAAAAGAGAATTTAAATTTTTTATCTCTTTAATATTATTACTAAATAAATCCAACATCTCCAATTTTTTTAGATTGTCAAGATTCTCTATTTTAGCAATTTTATTACCACTTAACCTTAATTTTTTTAAATTATTTAGTGAATCTAATCCTTCAATTTTTTCTACATAATTAGAGTTTATTAATAGACTTTCAAGATTTTTTAAACCAGATAATCCTTGTATTTTTTCAATCTTATTAGCACTAAGGTCCAAAGTCTTTAAGTTTGATAAAGAATCTAAATTCTCAATTGATTTAATCACGTTTCCGCTAAGAAATAATACTTCAAGATTAGGAAACAATTTTAGATTTTCAATTTTAGTAATATAATTCCCATTTAAATATAATATCTTAACGGATTTAAAGAAATCTTTATTTGATACATCCAAGCTAATATCTTTAACTTTTTCAATTTTTCGAAGATAGTTTCCGTTGAAATGCATAATCTTAATGGATTTAATGAAATCTTTGTTAAAAACATCTGAATTAATATTTTTAATTTTTTGTCCTGACAGATCTAAAGATTTTTTCTTCATGATTATTCAATATTTAATACAAATTAATATATGAAAAAAATAACTAAAAAATCTATTTATATTTAATCAGTATCTAAATTTTTTAGTTTGTTAAATATCTCAATTAATTCAAGCAATTTTTCATGGGATAAAGATCCCCAATGGTGAGTTTCAATATTCCATTCTTTACACAATTTATTAAGAAATGATTTAGAAACATCGTATTCTTTAGCTATAATATACTTAGGAACTGTATTGACCATTTTCTGCAATCTTTCAGCACTTCCTATCAACTTTTTTAAATTTTCATATCTCTCACCTCTTACATACATTTGATTTCTCTTTCTTTCCATACTTTTTCTATAATTATTCATTAAACTATTAAACAAACTTGCTCCAAGAAATAGATTATAAAGGTTTTTCCCCTCCCTATGTTTTCTTTGATGAATCTTAAATTCAATATTAAAATCGTCTTTAATTTGTTTTAAGAATTTATAATTTGTATTATCTATTTTACTTGTGCCCGTAGTACCATCCCCATCATAAAATCCGAGAATTAAAGCTTTATAAAAAGGTTCACTCAAAGTGGAAGCGAAGGGAAATGCCTCTCCGTGCTTAAAATCCATAAATCCTATTTCAAGTAAACGTTCAATCATGGGTTGACAACCAAATCTTATCTGATAAAGATCTTCTTTGGGCGTAATTTTATCTTTATCCAAACCAAGAGCATCACAAAATGCATATAAAGAATCAATATCTGATTTCTGTAATGCAAATCCAATTCGATCTAACTTCCCATCATTATGGGAAACGCTTATCCATCCATCGGCAAGTAAAAATCCCAACCAATAAGCCTTATCTTTGGTATCTATATTATCGAAATAAAATTCATCAAGATCTGGATTATAAGTGTGATATTGTTGTCTGGGAGTTAATTTTAGGTTATGGTTTGATTCAATATAATATTCAATTAAATTGCTTAATCCCCTAGGAACTTCCCCAAATTTTTTTATTAATCTCTCTTTAAACCCATCAAGTCTTTCTATTGAAAATTTATAATCTGGATTATATCTTTTCGTATCATATGGATTTGAAAATTTCCTTAGGATATCTTTAAGAAAATCTTGGGATCCTTTAATGATTTTGCTAATTTCAATTCTTAATTGTGTCGTACTAAGTGCACCATATAATTCTGGATCGAATTCACGAAATTCCTTCTCCAAAAATTCGATAAATTGCTCAGTATTAAGGGATCTTCCTTCTAATAATCTTGCATATTTATTCTGAGAATCCTCTAAATTTCTATTTTCTCCTCCCATCAAATATGCTCCCACGCACAGTATTAATTGTTCGAAATTTGACAAATCTTCACTACTTTTCATTTTCTCATGAATTAATTCTTGCACGTCCCAATTTACTCCTGAAGGAATACCATTATCTGAAGTGATAATATCAAATCCTTCGTAAGTGGAAATTTGAAGGATCTTAACTGCTTGTTGTATATCACCGACGGGATATTTGATCTTGGAAACTTTTTGATCTGGTTTTTCTATCGTTTGGCTATCAGGATCAATCAACTCGGTATAAATATATTGAGCGGTATCTTTATCCCATTGAGAGAATAATCCTTCATATCGATCTCCAATACTAAGATCAGATAAAACCACATCATAGGCTGTATCCAAATGCCATGGGGAGGATTTATCCTTAATGAAATCAAGATTTTCTGAAACGTCTAAGATATTAGTTCCGCTTGTTGTAGATTTTTCTTGCGATTTTTCAAGATTCTCTGAGGAAATCTCATTAAACTTATTTACGATTTTGGATCGTGAATCCATTGGATCGTTTATATTGGGTGCAATTTCGACCCCTTGCATATCTAATCCACTTTCTTGAGCTTTTGCGTTGATATCCTCGGTAGAAAGACCAAAGGGTTTCACTCCGGTAATTTTCTCCGAATTTTCTTCTGAAATATCTTCTTCTACCGGAATATTATTGCGCTTCTTTTGCTGGTCTAATGTATTCTGTTTATTTTGGTCGGCAAGACTTGATTTGAGCTTCCCTAATCCGTACCCACCGAGATTAATTAATTGATGGAGAATTCCTATATTGAATCCTCCTAAAAAGAGGGAAGGAATTAAGAGCATAATTCCCTTAAATACTTTTCCCGAGAATATTTTCTTCCATGTTGCCTTTTGTTGCTGTTCTTGCTTTTGTCTTTGAGCCACGGTTTCTTTTGCATTTCTTGTAATTTCAAATTTATCTCGGAAGGAAAGAGTTCTCCCATCCGATCCTTGTTGGGCAATTTGGTTTTGGATCTCGTTTTTTACAGCATTCGAATTCTTACTGGACTTTCTTATATCGCTACCGGATTCCCGAATGGATGTTGCTAAGGATGAAGCCCAGAAAGCCATTTCTTGATTTCCCGTGAACATAACTATGATACTTTCAACTGCGGTTTCTAAAAATGAATCCTTAACAATTTCCTCGTAGACTTCTTCAATAGCACTCTTAAGTGCCCCGATTGTTACTTTTTCTCCAAAATTTAGAAGTTCGTTTAGGAGGAGGGTTTTGGTTAATTTTTTACCTCCTTGCTGTAAAAGTGCTTTTAATGACCCTGTAGCCCAATCGCCAAATGCTACGGCAACTGCGCCTATTATTGTTGACCATAAGGTAGTAACTTCTGTATAGGTAATTTCTGAAATCATCTGTCCAGTAACTTCGGCGTAGGTATATTGGGAGAAATAATCCATGATTGCATATTGTGTAGCTTGCCCGAGAGCAAGGGAATGAGTGTCTTGGGAGGTGTCGGGGAGATATCGATCGAAGAGAATATGAATCTTATAATGAACATTAGCATCTAATCGCGAAATAACTTCCGATAATACAGCGGCGCTCTTTATCATTGTATCCTCAAGAGGCCTTATAAAATAAAGATTCCCTTGTTCGATGGTATAATGAGACTCGGGGATTACAATATGAGATTCTACCCGTGTGGAGCCATCATACACATCAACATACACCTCTCTGATCGGATAATTAAATGACTCTTCGCTAAGAGGAGCTTTTGAACTAAATACTTTTCTTTCGATGAGATTTAATCCACTAATTTTCAATCCTTCTGTTTCGGTTGATTGTGCACTTTTTGCGTCAATAATGATATGACCTAATCTTGGCTTGAGTTGATTGTATCGCTCTTCACTTAATATGATTGGACTATATAATGTTTGCCTCGGTAAAATTGTAGATGCCAATGGAGTAGTAGTGTCAATAAACTCATATTCGGGTCTCCCATCAACACAAGTAGGCCGGATTCCAGTTAAGGCTCCGTTTGAAACACCAGCTATTCTTTCATTAAGATATCCTAAGGTGTTAAATTTATACTGATCGTAGATTAGAAATTGGATTTGTACCAAAGAGCCTTTATTCTGCTAGAGTAAAATAAAAAATAAATATTTTTTTCAACGGAAAGACTCTATTTTAACGTTTATGACGTGTATAAAAATTATAAATAAAAGCAATGGAAGCAATAGAAATGAAAGTAAGGGCAATGATAATTTGATGCTCAATGTATTCTGTAGATAAATTACCTGTAATGATCAAGTAATTTTCTGGCTTAATAACTATTGTACTTCTCAAATATGGCCAACTACTTAAAGCTGTTACATCAATTTTTTTATTAATATGGGTTAAATTATTTAAAAGAAAGAATGTAGAGTATGGTCGATGTTCAACCCAATTATCAAATTCATCCTCATTCATGACCATTAAGGTAAAACTCCCATTGTTCGCATAAATATTTACATTAATAATTTGATTAGTTGAAAACATAGGAAAGATTTCTGTATCAGTATAATAAGTGTCTTTTAAAATCCCCATTTTACCATCTATATCTAATATTGAACGTGAATTAGGAAATGGAACGAATAGAAAAACTAAACCCAAGGAAAAAAATAAAAATCCTATAAATTTTTTGATCATCTGAATTCTTTTGTTAATGATCTCATAAACTTCTTTGGAAATGCTTCATTCCAACGACTCAGTTATTGTGGGATACTCTAGTCATCTCTTTTTTTAATTCCCTCATTAAGAAGGAAGACTTTAAAATAAAATTGGTAGGATGGCAATAAGTTGATAATCCTCTCATCTCCTGAATTAGTAGGTCCCGTAAAAACGGATGACCTTTAAATTAAACTTGGGTACGATTCAGAGAAGTCATCTAGTGTCCTTCCAATAACTCGTCAAACAAATGAGAAGATACATAAATGCGACAGTTCCGGAGGGTTTGAAAGGAAAAATTAGGGAATACAACTAACCCTCTTTGCGGATGCCATCGCGTTTATGCGGGATGATCAGGAGCCTGCATGTAATATTCCTGTTCATTATAGCGGGTAACATAGTTCTCCGTGTATATAGAGACGCCGAAATTGTGAGAAAATCTATGTTTTTGGTAAATTCTGAAAGATTAAATCGATTTTTGAATTATATACGGAAATATCAATCGATCGGATTTACAATGGAAGTGATAGGATTATATCATCATATGATCTACAGATTTTTAACCAGAAAATTAAATAAGGTATCTTAGCAGTCGGAATTGGTTATGACTAACCCTATGGATACTAATAACTTACCGGGAAAGTAGAAAAATAATAAGATTGATTCTGAAAGATTGGGAATATTTAGCGAAGGGTAGGTTGAAGAAAGGAAAATCCGTAAAAGATACTTTATAAGATTTAAAAGCAGTCTTTCGGAGGATGGCTCGCATAGAACGAGAACAGATTTTTTAAAATTAGAACTAAAAAAACACTGGATCGTGCTGGTATTAGACCAAGAAAGCTGAAATTCAACTCTGATTGGATATGTTAATTTTTCTATTATTTTATGGAGTTTTATAGAACTTTGGGTGTTTTCTTAGATGAAATCTTTTCAGAAAATCATCTCTTAAAGCCCCACCATAACATTTTTAAAAAGAATAATGAATGATTCAAACAATTTTCAAGCTTTTCTTTAATGAGTGTTCAGAGAGCTTTAATTCAGCAAGATTTAGTTGAATTAGATCTTATGACGAGATATAAAGCAATATTTACTATAGAAATTAGAACAATAGCCTGAATTAGGACGATATGCACATAATCTTTCCAAAGCTGTATGGTTTTTGGAGAAAATTTGCAGCATATTATGGTTGTTGCTTAAGGATAGTTTCCTCAGCAAGATGAGTCTATTCCGCGTATATTTCAAGACATTCTAATAAATACTTAAGGACAATCTTTTACAATGCCGCTATTATTGTGTGTAACTTAACTAAACAAGAGAGTGAACTGAAATGATACACCTTTCGAGCGACACAGAAAAAGAGAAAGAGGGCATTTAAGTTAGTTGCTTCTAATGTCGCCGCGAAATAGACAAGAGTTTTCGCACGAAAAATATGCGATTTGGTGACATTATTATTCCATTATTCTTTTTTCAGGAATGAATATTTTCCAAAAAAATGGGGTCCTCTTGGGTACAGAATTATAATCTTTGAAAAACTAAGATTAATCTTAAAAATTAAGATCTAATTTCTATTTCATTTAGATACTTTACATATACTTCTTGGGTAAATCCATGAAGTAAAAGTTGATAAAATATTCAGATGTTGATATCCCTTAATTTTGCTTTTTCCCTTCTAAGTTTTTAAAATTGAAGAAATAAATCACGGCATACTTTTTCTACTAATACCTTGAAATTTAACTTCTCGAAGTAGTCCCCCATTGGCAAAAGATAATCCTTGATAGTTCAATAGAACTGTAGATCCGTCTTAATCTATATAGTTGACCATTTAATATTAAAAAAAGTATATTTTTATTAATTTCATGAATTATAGTATAATTTGTTATAGCTTATAGAGATAATTTTCATTTATAATAATTTTCGTTTCATTATAATTAAAATTCAAATTTAGAAATAAGGGAATCTCAACATAAAATTTATATATGAAGATATTGAGTTATTATTCATCAAAAAATAAAAGTGTCAGAATTAATTGCAATGAAAATCGAAAATCCTCTAATATCCCTAATAAATGTAAGTAAGAATTATGG
>JARRLT010000192.1:0-4351 GCA_037386725.1 Promethearchaeota archaeon | reverse complement strand
CCCAAGTTGAGTTATTCTGCAGATTAAGATATAAAGGTGGTATTGCTACCTACAATAATATTGAAAGAAACGCTATAAAATTGTTAAAATGGTGTGGTTTAAGTGAAGAATATTGGGATAAAAAAGTAAAAACCTATTCAAAAGGTATGTGCCAGAGATTAGGATTAGCGCAAGTTTTTGCTGGGGATCCCGAGATAATTTTTTTAGATGAACCTTTTTCTGGGATTGATCCTCTTGGACGGGATAATTTAATAGCAAAAATCAAGCAAAAAGTGAAAGAAGGAGTAAGCGTTATTATTTCAAGTCATATAATCCAAGAAGTTGAGCAATTAGCAAATTACATTGCGATAATAGATGAGGGTGTAGTAAAAGTGGCTGATAGAGTTGATAAATTAGCTCAAAATTTTAACATAAATGAATTCCAAATTACTTCAATATCCAAAAGATCTCAAGACTCATTAACAAAATGTTATGAAGATTTAATGTCAAGAAAAGAGATCTTTCTTTTAACAACATCACTGCTTAGTGATAAGATTATAGTGAAAACCCAAGAGGTTCATAGTCTCTTTAAATTCCTAGAACAATATAAGGATTTAGAACTAAAACCGATTGATGGGAGCTTAATTAAAATCTATAAAAGATTAATAAAAAATGAGGGAGGTTATGACAATTAATTTTTTAGATGGAAATGCAAATAAAGCACTTCTTATTTTGTATTTTAAAAAGGATTTTAAAAGTATTAAAGGATATTTAACTATTGCATTAGCTATAGGGGCTGTATTCCTTAATTATATTTTTGTTAATATAATTCTAAAAAGCTCGGAATCCTCCATTCCCAATTTGGATCAAAGCTTATTCTGGTATGGTATTCTTGTTTCTTATAGACTATTTGGGATTTTAATCGCAATTATTCTGGCATTTGATCTTATCTCAAATGACTTTTCAAAAAATACATCTATGGCCCTATATTCAATTTTACCGCGTAAAACATACCTTTTGAGAAATTATATCCTACTTTTAATTCATTTGGCATTCCTCGAACTAATCTCATTTATTACATTCGATATTGTTATATTCCTATTCTTTCAGAGTTTTTTAAATTTTACAACATTAATCATGGGTTTTCTTTATATGTATATCTATTTAAGTTTCGTGCTAACTCTGACATTCTGCATTTCTACTCTTACAAAAAGGACATTTCTATCAATAATGATTCCATTCGTATATTTTTTTATTATTGATCAAATATTACCTGGAACGGATCTCCATTTCTTATCTTATAGTTACTATGTTGATAATATATCATTGGGAATTCAAAATCTTTTATTTGGAGTCCCATTTTTAATTAATTCAGTTGAAATGATATGGAGTTTGATAATTTTTTTCAGCTTGCCAGTAATTTTATTCCTTATTAGTATTTTTGGATTCCAATATCAAGATATTAAGACATCTAGGTAAACCAAAGTAAATCAATAAAACCACCATACATTTAATTAAATTTTTATATGAATAAATAAGAGATTTTTATTTTAACTTAAACCTTAAAATTTATAATTCATATATTTTAAGTTTGGTAATGAGTAAAATTAAGAGATTATATTCAAAATGACCAACTTTTTAGCCTTTCTTCCGCAATATTTGGTCTGTTTCTGTTATGAATTTGAAGATTAAGTTTTGTTGACGCCACGGGTCTATGAATAAGATTTCTTAGGGCCTTTCTCCCAATTTTGTAAAAGATTAAAAAACATTACTATTTTGCCTATTTTTCTGAGAACTTTTATAATATATAATAAATAATAGGATTTCTCCTTTTTTATTAGTCTCAATTAGATGGTAAACACACAGTCGCGGAAATGATTTCTCTATTTCCAACTCAAAAAGCTATAAGGAGCGAAAGAGAAATTGTGCATAAGAAAATCCCTATGAATTATGATGTTATATGAATTCTATACCATTTTTGCAGAGAAATGGAAGCGAATGAGAAAAATTGATGGGTATTGAAAGGAAAATCTTAAAATCTAAATTATTTGGACGATCATGCGAAAACTAAATGAAATAAATGAGAGATTTTAGAACAGATTTAAATGTGAAAAGTATATTTTAGATTACACCCGAGAGATCCATAATAACAAATCCCAAAAATGCAGTTTAATAAGTTTTGAAAATATTTTTTAACAAATTCCAAAAATGTATTTTAACAACTCTTTTTTTGATAATTTTTTCATGAATTTTTTGTTTTGAAAAAGAATTATTTCACTTTACGTATTTTACATTTATGTACAAATATTAAAAGGATAGGTTTATATATTTATTTTTCATAATTATCATTGAAATTTAATTTATAAAAATCCAATCTAATTTAACTATTTTCAATTAAGTTAAAATAAGGTGTATTAAGATTAAGAAATTAAGGCAAAAAACCAGAAGAGGCATCTCGCTTTTTTTGATTGTAGGATTAATCGGGTTATTTACTGTTTTTTTATTTCTCCAGCAAGAGCAGAAAATAGCGTTTTAATGGCCGAAGATTCAATAACAAATACATATCTTCACACTACACTATCTATATGGCAAAGAGAAGACGGAGATTCTGAACATGATTATTATCTGGTGAAATTTACGGTTGCCGAACACAAATTCCAAAACGATCCATTGACCGAAATATTGGTTATGGACGTCGGCATCCGGCATCCAGTCATTTAAAAAAGGATTATTTTGGTTAAAAACGAACTCCCTAATTACAGTATCAAAAAAAGTTCTCTCACCTATAACTTTTGACGTAAAAACCCAAAATGAATTCGTATTATACCATTTATCTTTATTTATATTTAGATCTGACAAATTTTCTGGTAAGAAAAAGTCAAATAATTCTTTTTTATAATTTTCTAAATCCTGATCATCAAAAAAGTTATAATTGAAAAACCCAAATGGATTATAACCGATTTTACTCATTTCTATGTTATTTAGATGTTTACTAAAAATTGATTTTGAAAAAATTGGAATTTTAGGAGTATAATATGATGGGAAATTCACACCGTTTTGGATAAGAAATTCTCTTTTAAGATTTTCATTGAAGTTTAAGAAAATCATACTTATGTTTTCTATTTCTACAATTAATACATAGAATTTGAGGTTTTATTTTCTATTGTGTTGGAATTTAAAGATTGATAATTTATATTTAAATTTATCAGATTTAAATTTATAGAAATAGGTAGACGGGGTTCTATGGAAATGATTCTTTTTGAATTTTCCTTGATAAGTGTCAAATGATATATTATAATCTTTCAAGTTAGTTATATACGATAAAAAGTAAGGTACAGATTTATAAGAATCCTCGATCCTTTGCGAACTAACTCGAATTCTATTTAAATTTAGATTTTCATAAAGACCGCTTAAAAGCACAAAATTAGTTTTTAAAAATTTTTTTCTAAAAAATTTGTCTTTTCTATTCTGTCTATAAGGTTGAAAACTTAATAGAAGTATAGAAAGACCAATAATAAACAATCCAACAATAAAATAAAGAATTCGAGAGGGTATTAAGAAAAATAGAATTATATAAGCAAGAAGTGTAATTATTAAGACAAAATATCTTGAGGTATAAATGGATTTTTTAAAGATCATTGTCATATAGTTTAAATTATTTGAATTTATATTTTTCTATTCTAAATCTTTCCCCTTTGTATTAGTATCTTTAATTCATTTTTAAATTCATAAAAATTTGGTTTATTTAAGCATTATTATTAAATTTATCTTCAATTAACTTTATCGAATGTGATTCTTCCACTAAGGAAATTTTATTATTAACTTAAAGTATATTTATTTTTTCATATAGATGTCTAATTTTCATAAGATTTTCTTGTTCTATCTGGTTCTTTTTGTCTATTTCCTCTTTAGACTTAATAAGTTTGAATTCTTATCTGATCCAATCTTTAAATTTAATCTCATTCCACTTTGGACTGATGCAATCCAATAAATTTTGAATTAGTTTTCCCCTTTTTTTGGAGTCCATTCCCGCAAACATGACATTTCATAGTTGATAAGATGTTCTTATCATATTTAAATAACACTCATTAATTCATCAGGTATTTTAAAATTCTTCAATTCACTTAGGAGAATTCCAGTTTATTTTCAAATAATTTAAACGCAAATAAAAAATGTATCCAATAAATTAAAATAATGAAGAATTATTATTCTTCATTAAACTTCTATTTCAGTAAAAGAGAGAGAATTTTCCTTCTTTGGAAAGAATTGTAGAAGAAAATGAGGCAATAGATTTAGCAAAGAGGTTAAATTGTTCTTATATGGAAACATCCGCAAAAACTGGAAAAAATGTTGAAAATGCTTTTGTAATAAT
>JARRLT010000191.1:0-9856 GCA_037386725.1 Promethearchaeota archaeon | reverse complement strand
TTTTTTTAATTTCCCTTTTAGGAAGTCTATTCAATATGATGGTTTTTGCAATCTTCTTTTGGATTCCCGCAAGTATCTTATGGGCATTTGCTAGTAGAAATGTGGAACATGATATGTTTACAAAATCAAGAATTCTCACAGAAAGGCGTCAAGTAACCTTAATAGATTTTATTTTTGAATTGGAAATCCAAATGGATAGGGCCCTGCAAAAAATACAAGATTCCAAATATTATATTATCCAAGATAAAGAAAAATTCCTTAATCTTATAGATGATGCAATAAAAATTTTGAAATTCTGTGAAAAAGAAGGGGAAAGTAGATCGATTACAAAGATAGAAGAAAAAGCGAGAGAGACAAAAGATAATATCATAACAATAAGGGAACAGGCAAAAGATATCTATAACAAATTAAAGAATAATACTTTAACCCCACTTGAGGAGGATAGATTAAATGAGGATTTACGCCTTATCAAATTAAGAATAGATGAATTTGATAAGAGTACATTTGGAACATTACAAACATACTATGAAGACGCCTATTTAAAGATCGTTGAGGGAATGTTGATGCGAAAGAGAAATATAATAAAAAGTCTAAGTAAGGTTAAGGAAGCAATTGCAATCTATAATAGGGTCAAAATTATACTTCAAGAAAGAGTAGAAAATGTAGAGAATAAATCTGATCTTTCTGAAGAGGAAGAACTAACCTTAAAGAAAGAAACAGAGTTATTAGAGAGATGTAATAAAGCCGTACTTGGAACAACACGATTAAATGATGAAATTGAATCTATTTTACTCCAACTTGCTGAACAAGGGATAGCAGAGAAAAATTTAATCAAAATTGCAGAACTAACTTCAGAATACAATGTCGATCTCTATGATATAATTCTGGACACATTCGGTCAGGATAGGAAGGCAAGAGATCGCCTTAAGTCCATTCTTAAAAAAATTGATAAAAGCTTTAATGAATATGAAAAGTGGAAAAATGTCGATTTTGCAGTATTTTAGATTTAATAATCAAATTTAATCTACATTATTGAAAATCTTATTTTAATGAAAATTACTTAATTCAGTCCTTAATAAATTTAAAAAGGAGCTTTTTTCATGATTTGTGAGTGCTTGAGAAGGTTTCCCTTTTTTATGAAAATTATCAGGAGAATCTATTCCAAAACAAAGGTTTATCAATAAAATTATACAATTTCTTATACGATCATAGTTTTTAGATTCTTTATGTAACTTACCCATCAATTCAGTTAAATAATGAGCATTATGAATCCATTGCTCTTGCTTTAACGGAAGAGAATCTTCAAACTTCTCAATTTTATAATAACTTAATATTTCATTAATACAATTTTTAGCTTTTACCACAATTATGCTCCAAATTAAGGATATTTTAAATTAGAAACAACCCATTTGACTGTATTGCAAAACAAATCGATTCGAATATTTAAACTTATTGTTAAATTCTTATATTTCACATGAATAAAATTATAATAATGATAATAGAGAAAAGAAGAGAAAAAAGTTAGGCTTCAACTTGTTCTACAAAATTTTCAATATCTTGTTCCAAATCTACGACATCTTCAACCGTTTTAATATCAGAGGAGGCTAATCGGTTTAAGAATTCTTTAAGCATCTTTTCCTTGTCTTTATCCTTTGGGAAGATCAAACTAGACTTATAATGTTCCCAATCAAGTATGTTTGTGAATATCAAGAACAGAATCTCTATATGGCTAAAATCTATCAAGCCCACTAACTTTTCCTTTGAAATTAAGTCTTTTGAATGATCCTTATAAAAACTTGAAAGATCATTATAGTAATTGGTTATTCTAGCAACATTATCCAATTGTATTTGTAAGGCAGCTTTATTTATCGGGGATTCTTCATCTTTATACATAATCTCGAAATATTTAGAGATAAAATCCTTTAATTTCTGCAGTTTTTGCTGGAAGATACGTGTTTTAACAATACGTTCAAACAGAGGACTCTCTTTATACTTATAGAACTTCAACTCAAATTTCACTAGCTCCAATATTTCGAAAAAAAGTTCACGTATATCAATTTTTTCTTCTGACATTTTTGTTTCCTTTTTTATTTTAAATTTTCTATTTTAATATAATTAAAAAATATATAAAAATCTACTATTTATGATAGAAATGGTACTTAGTTAGATTAGCAAGAGCTAATCCATTTTATTCAACATTTATTTTATAATACTTTATTTATTATAAATTTAATAACAAATTCTTTAAAACTAATAATGTTGATTCTTTTTTTCAAGAACATAATTATTTCCTCTATTAGTTAAATTTCCATATTTAGAGAGGATTTTATTAAGAAATGCAATTTCTTTTTTGTTCCATTCTTGGGAGAGGTTCAAGGAAAAGATCAATTCTTGTTCATTTGTAATGTTTATCCAATGTAGGTTTTCAAAAAATTTAAGAAGTTTATAATGAAAATCTTGATTTTTTAAGTAATACCTAAAATCTTCTTTAACGTCTTCAATCAATTTCTCAAATAGGAACTCATCATAAAAACCAATAAAAAATTCATCATATTTTGCTAATTTGATCCAGAGATAAAGATCCTTATCATTTACAATTCTGGAATAATTTAAGACAAATTGTAAGTTCTCATCAACTAAGTTCTCAACTTCATCAGTATGTAAATCGATTTTTCCGAAAAAGGGTGTGCTTTTAAAATCAAATCTAGAATATAATCCTCCTTCAGAATATAAAAAGTTAACCACTTTTAACCCTACAGTACCTAAAATAACTGCTATACCTTTAGTATTCTCAAAATGAAGATTTTTGAATGTTCCCGTATATTCAACAGTTCCTTCATAGTCCATCAATGTGCTTCCACCAGATTTATAAAATTTAAGGTCTTTAGTTAGCTTATTACTCAATAAGAATTTTTTAATTCGTTCTATTTTGTTTTCAAAATCTTTAATTGTAATTACTTCCCCTTTCAATATTTCTCTATATTGTAAATAAAGTTTAGGATCTTTCAAGAACTCGATAGGAATATACTTATTCATTTCAACCGCATTCTCATACATACCCGTAACTGCTTGAAAAGTAATATCATCAAAAAAATCTTTTACTTCAGAGTCAGGTAAATTATCAAGATCTTCTAAGGTCTTGCCACGTCTTAAAATATTCATTGTTTTTTCAAGAACATAGTTTAAAAAAGTCGATTTATTCTTGTATCTTTCATCCGTAGGGAATTTTTTTGCCTGCTCCTCCACATAATTTTCAATCCAATCTCTAAGTGTTGAGGATATAGAGATTGAAAATGGTTCTTTTTTATCTGTTACCATTACGAATCATTAGAAAAGTTTAAGTTGTTTTTATAAAAGGATTTTCATTTAATATCCTAAATAAAGTAGGAAAAAGAGAAAGCAATATTATTAAGATTCAAATTGTGAAAATAATTAGAAGTTCTCTGATTTAGTAAAATTGAATTAAATAATTTGTTAATAATGAGATTTCGTTTAGTCAATTTTAATTTTTAAGTTTCTATTCTTAATTCTTTTAAACAAATTTCTTAATTTTATCCCGTTAATATGAATCTTCAAAATTTTTAATGGAACTAAGGTCATAAATTTCAAATCTTCAACAGGATAATCTCTTAAGAATAAAAATTTCTTATAAAACATCCCATAATTTCTAAATGATCTATGTTCTAAAATTGAAAATCGTTTAATTATCATAGGGAGAGAAGCAGTATCTCTAAATATATAATAATTGATAGCTCTTAACGACCACTTTATTGCTTCCAGTTGATATCTTATTGTCGGTTTAAGAGATTTGAAAGGTAAAATTAGAAAGGAACATAGAGAAATTAATAAATTCATCATTAGACTTTTTATCATATCAAAAGATGAAATAGGTAATTTAGTCTTTACTAATTGGTTCAAATCAGCACCAAATAAGCTACAATTATTTTCCAAAACATTATTTATTACAATCCTTCTTGGTGCAATTAGATAAGATAAGAACTCGCTAACATGAAACATTTTGTAGAACTTAGATTTTTTGCAATAATTTTCTTTAGTCACGAAGTGACTCACAAACATACCTGTTGTTAATTGAACAGTATCAATTATACGTTTTAGGACATCAGAGTGATTGGTTCTATAGTTATGTTTTATTTCTAAAGATAACAAATAGGGTTCCAACTCTTTTAATAAATCATTAGAGACAGCATTATCCACAACAATTAATAAATCACAATCTGAAATACAACTTCTTTCATCAGAACTTAATAATTGACTTCCAAATAAACTAATAGTGACTATATTTTTTAGACCGATTCTCTTATCTAAAAGAGAGGCAATATCATAGATATATTGTTTGGGTTGAGGGTCCAAATTCTGAAAATATTCATTTCCATCAAGTAAATCAAATTTTGTATTGAAATTGTCGGTCTCATCCAAATCTGATCAGATTTTTATAAAAATAATTATTAGTATAGGATTATAAGAATAGATAAAATAAAAACTAAGTACTATTTAAATAAATTATCTTAAATCTATTGATTTATTTGTAGATGCTATAATTGAGCTTCATTAAATTCTATTTGCCACTTTATAGGCTCTTTCCGTTGCTTCTAGTACCGTTTGAGGCTTCCGAGCGTCTCCAATTTTTTGAACATCTATTTTTTTATTTAACCTTTTAATTTTCGAAAAAAGCTCATCATTAGAGTGAACTCCTGTAGCATAATAGACATTATCCACATTTTGTAGTATTTGTTCATTTCCGTTTTTATCTGTATATAATACATTATCTTCTCCAATCTCTTTTACATTAACATTCGTCAACATCTTAACTCCAAGCTTATCACATTTATCAAGGAGAACCCATTTAGTTGTTTTACCCAATGCAGAGCCAAGTTTAGGTAATTTCTCTAAAACAGTTACTTTCTTTTTGCCTTTATAGAGTTTTTTCAAAGCAATATTTGTTTCTAAAGCATCATAAAATGTTAAGAACTCAAAAGCTTTGCAATCCAATGAACCATATTTAGCTATATATAAGGCTAATTCAATTCCTGTTGCACCTCCCCCAATAATTACAACATTATCACCTACGGGAGCATTGTCGGAAAAAACATCATTTGCCCAATAAACATGAGGTAAATTAATTCCTTTTATTGGTGGTTTGATTGGAATTGATCCAGTACAGATAAAAACAGCATCTGGATCGAACTCTTTCACTTTTTCAAGATCTACTTTTGTGTTTAAATGGACTGGGATTCCTAAATCCTGGATCCAGTATTCATAATCTTCTTTCATTCTGATAAATTCATTTCGTCCTGGAGGACGCCAAATTATATTTATAAGTCCTCCAATTTGATCGGATTTTTCGAAGATATGGACTTCATGTCCTCTTCTTTTAGCAATTCTCGCTGATTCTAATCCCGCTGGTCCAGAACCAATAACCATTATCTTTTTCTTTTCCTCGATCGGATTTAATTCTTTTTTCCTCTCATCTGCGGCCCGAGCATTTCGTAAACATCTAATTGGCTTCATAGCAAACACATAATCAAAACAACATCAGCTTTGTTAGCCATTAAAGTTGTTTCTGCTAATATTGGATCATTTATTCTATTAGAAGCAAATACCGGAATGGAAACTCTTCCTTTTATATTTTCCGCTAAATATGTATAACATCCCTCTGGTACATCCATAGTTAGTTGTGGTACTTTGGTTTCGTGCCATCCCCCAGTTACATTAATATAATCAATAATTTTGCTTACTTCCTCAGCAATGACAGCATTTTCTCTATAGGTATTGCTTCCAGGAACAAAGTCATCTCCTGAAATTCTATACCCAATAGGAAAATCATCTGTTCTTGATTTCATTAATTCAATAGTTTCAATAGGAAAACGTAGACGATCTTCTATATCTCCCCCATATTTATCATCTCTTTTATTGGTTTTTGGAGATAAAAATTGAGCGAATAAATAACCTGCATTTGCACATACTTCTACACAATCAAAACCAGACTTTTTTGCTCTTAGAGCGGCCTCAGCAAATGCCTTTTTCTCTCTCTCAATATCTTCTAAAGTCATTTTTCTTGGTGTAGTTTTACTAAAGTTGCTATATACCTCAGAAGGAGCTATTGGTTGTTTACCAATAATCTGAGGAAAAGTATATGCCCCTCCATGATACATCTGAGCACATAACTTAACATCTTCTCTAGCATTATGAACAGCTTGTGTAAATTCAGTTAATTTCGGAAGATATTTATCATCATCAATTCCAATCATATTTGGAAGTCCTTTACCATAGGGAGATACATAACATCCACCCACTATTATTAAACCTACTCCTCCTTTAGCACGTTCCACATAAAAGTCATTTAATTTTTGAGTCATGAATCCATTATCGGAGAGACCTGTGTGCATAGCAGGCATTGCTATACGGTTAGAAACGGTAAAATTTTTTATCTTAAAGGGAGTAAACAATTTAAAGAATTTCATTTTCTACCTCAATTTAAAGTTTAAAATTTTAATTAATTTAAAATAAGTTGGATCTTATATAAAAAGTTATAAAATTTAAGTTCCTATTTCTTGAGTTATCTAAAGTAAGAATCTTCGGATTTTCGTTGTTTTGAATCCCTTCGCATTAAGGAATTTGCTTGATTTTTAAATTTTTCAAAAACCTCCTCCATTTCCTTAATCTGTTTGTCCAATTCATCGTAAGTCATATCTATTTTAAAAAATTCTTTCAAAACAGCAACAAGAGCTTTTGATGCTTTCGGATCCAAATTCATCATTGGTAATGGTATCGTTTCAGCTAAAAGACAAATTCCAGGAGCAAAGCCTTTTTGTCCAGCCCAAGCAGGCAATATACCATTTGCTCCAGCTATTACTCCCGTTTCCATTATTTCAATTGAACCTATTTCTATGAATTTATTGACTAAATTACTATCAGTTCCACAAACATAAACAGTAGATTCGTTTTCTTTTGTGGCTCTCTCCGATATCATAGCACCAGAACTTAAATATAAGTTAATTTTTCCATTCGTTAACTTATCCATTTCTTCACAGAATAGTTTTGAGAATTCAAAAACACCTTCAGAAGATTGAGGTTGATATTCCGCTGTAAGGATGAATAGATCCCCTTTTTCTCTTGCCTTATAGTAAACTTGAGCTGAAGGAATATCTAGAGATCCATTTTCCACTGTACTTTTTGGGGGAAAATCAAAATATTCAATATTTAAAAATAATTCTGCATCAATCGCATCTTTTATCGAAGAAATAGCCAATTTTCCTACTAATGCTATGCCAGGCCAACCTATCAAAACACTAGGGTTATTCAGTTGATTTATATCAATGTCAAACTTTTTATCTATATTAAAATACATTTTTGTTAGTTCTTGAATTATTTGAATTAATCTTAGTTCAATTTCTATTAATAAAAGTAATCATTCCAATTAAAATTTTAATTTTTTTCACTAATAGAATGAAAATTTTTCGCAAATTTAAATTTATTGAAATAATATAAAGGAAATTGGTATAAATTTCGAAGAGATTTCCTTTTTTGATAGTATCAATTGAATTCTTCACAAAATTCAACATTCATTAATTCTTAAGTTAAATAAATTTTGAATTAGATTGAAAACGTCTTTTTTATGATGAAAAGTTCTATAAAAATATTTAGATTTTGGAAATAATTTGAAATTTAGAGATAGTTACTAACTTTAAAAAGGATTGAGAAAATTACTGGGTTATGGTTTTATTGAGTATTATATTCTAATTTTAAATAACAAAATTAGTGAAAGCGAACAAAAAGTTCAAATTTAAACAATACTAATGATTTATAAGATTAATTTTTTAAATTTAGATTGTCCTCTATTTAATTAGATTAAAATTAATCTTTCATACAACTTATTTCAATTTTATAATATTAAATTTTATGTTTGAAATTAAAAAGCCTAGCCGTCAATTACCAGGGATTTTTTCTTACATCACTTTATTTTCCTCAAAATTGGGGGCTTACTTAGCTTTTTTCTTAGTTCCATTAATAATTGCTTTAGCACCTTTCTTGTTTAATGGATTTATGTCAAACATTTGGAATTTTTTATCATTTATTCAATATTTTTTAATTTATGTGATTACAAGCGGAGCAGGTGTATTAGTATGCATTATTTATTCCCGTAAGGCTCCAATTTTGAAATTTCCTACTAAAGGTTTCTCGATTCAATTAAATGCACTGATTACCGCAATAATTGGAGGATCTTATATAATTGGAAGATTTTTAGGTCTTTTTTTCAGTGTTATGTCTTTTCGAGAAATTTTCTTTATGTTAGGGACAATACTTGCCTACATAATTAGTTTTGTAATTTATTTTTCATTTACAACAGTTGGGAAACCGGGATATCTGATACTTGCTTTAACGCAACCAGTTATAGCCATAATTTTGTATAGTATTTATACATTTCAATTATCTGTCTACTTTTTTATTCGAGCGGTAATATTTTTCTCTACTTGTGCTTTGATTTTTGCTATCCCTTATGCTCGCGGCTTTTTTCAAGTTTCAAACGTCTACAAAAAGCTTACAGGATTGGGAGGGTATAGTTTCATTAGAAATTTTGTTTTGTCGATGCTAACTGAAGGAAATGATGATCCTATAGAGAGATTATTTGATAAAGTAGGTAAAACAACAGATATTAGGGTTCAACTTTTATTCATCAGAAATGTAAAGAATAAGAAGTTAAAGGGATTATTTGTCATACCACATGTACATTTTGGCCCTTTTAAAACTTGTGGATCGTCCATTATTCCTGAAAGAATTTATAATGAATTTAAAGCCACAACTGGTGTAACGGTTTTCCATACAACTACTGATCATGCGTATAACTTAACAACTAAGGATGAAGTTAATAAAGTTTTAAGAAAAATTAAATCTATTGTTTCAAAAGTATGTAATTCTGAGAATGAAGACTTAAAATGGGAGGATAAAATGTCAGATTTTACCAGAGAATACTTTAAAACAGGGAAGGTTTTGGGATTTAATGTTAATAATATTCCTATCATTTTTTTAACTCGACATCCTAACCCATCTGATGATATTGAACAGAGTATTGGTATCCAATTGGAAGATTTGGCTAAATCATTTCAATTTGAAGATACAATTATTATTGACGCTCATAATGCAATTATTGGCGACGAATTATTGATCACTGAAGACTCTGAAGAAGCCTCCGATTTAATAAAGGCATCTAGAAAATATTTTCAAAATAGTGTAAAAAAAGCTAAGCTCCCTTATGAATATAGTACTGTCAAAAGTTCATTTGATGAATTCTCTGAGAGAGATGGAATTGGAAAAGGAGGAATGATTCTACATTTCTTTAAAAATAGGGAATCAGACCAAAAGACGGTTCTTATTCATTTTGATGGAAATAACGCAAAAGTAGAAGTACGTTCATATATTTTAAATTTATTACAAAATAGAGGAATCGAAAAAGCAGAAGTTACTACTTCTGATTCTCATACAGTAGCAAGACAATTTACTAGTAGAGGATATTCGCCAATAGGAGATAAGATAAAGACTACATATATACTTCAAAAGTTGGACAACATGATAAAAATTGCTGAAAGAAAGTTAGAACCCGTAGAATTCCTATATAAGACTTGTGATATTAAGGATGTACGTATCTGGGGAGACCAAAAATATTTTATAGCTATTATGGAAACACTCCAAGAATGTATTAATGTTTCTCAGAGACTTTTAACTTTGAGTTTAATTATTCCTACCTTTTTCTCAATAATTCTTTTGATTTTCTATTATAACTTTCCATTGATAAGAATTTTAACATAGTTTGAACTTTTCTCATAAATTTAAAAGAAAA
>JARRLT010000190.1:0-17313 GCA_037386725.1 Promethearchaeota archaeon | reverse complement strand
TAACGTTTCCGTTATAACTTCATCTTTTCTCTCGTATCATTGAAATCGTCTCTTCATCTAAACGGTTCAAAACCGAAATCCGAGATTTGACACCGGAATAATACGATTCAGTATGAATAATAAATACACTTTTGAATATAAACTTTTTCTTCGCTGTTTAGATGGAAAAAAATAAAGGAAATTCGTCAAATTAAGGAAATATCATAAAATTAATAAGGGATCTTTATTCCTTTAAATAATTTTATATTTTATAAACAAGATTCTTCTTTTTTCAAAAAAAGAAATTTAGAAAAGAATAGAATTTTTAATGATATAATAGTTTAAACATCTAATTGAGAAGATCCTTAATCAAATATGAATCTTCTCAAGTACAATTTCAATTTATATTCCAAATGACGAACATTTATCAACAATTCCACTATTAATTTTATAATTTTGGGGAACTTACTTTTATAAATTGGTAGAAATTATGAATATACTTGATTTTAAGAAGGATTTTTATACTTATACAAAGAATAGAGATTACCAAAAAGCCTTGAGTTTAGTTGATCAAGCATTAATTGATATTGTTGAACCAGAAAAATTAATTACTGATGGAATAGCCAAAATATTAAAGGATTTTCAGTCTTATTTTGATGAAGGGTATGAAAACATCTCTTAAATTTTAAATTTTAAAACTATTTTTAGAGATGGAAAATTTTAAAGTAATAGATTTAGGTTTGGATGTTGAACCAGGCCGATTTGTAAATGCTGTAGTTGTCAATCAAGCGGATTATATCTTTGTAAGTACAATGATGTTGCATAATATTATTGGAATAAAAAGAGTTGGTGAATTATTAAAACAAAAACATCTTGGAAAACCGGTTAAGTTTTTTGTGGGGGGTGCTCCATTTAATTATAATTATAGCTTAATTGAAAAAGTAGGTGCAGATGACTCTGCTGAAGATGTTTACGAATTAATAGATAAAATCTTAGAAAGAAAACCAAAAAGAGTTAGTAGATTTAAAAGAATGTTAAGATTTTTTAAGAGGGATAACTAAAAATGTCAATGCTTAATTTGGAATTGGAGGAAAATATGAATGCGTTGGAAAGAATATTAGCCGTAGTCACTGGAAAGATCCCAGATAGAGTTCCAATCTTTCCAATGATAGACAGTCTACCTGCTTCATTATTTAATATGTCAATTAAAGATTATTTTTCTGGAGCAGAGAATTTAGTTGCTGGACAAAATAAATTACAAGAATTATTTAATTTGGATTATGTTTCAAATTTCTTTTATTTAGCTATTGAAACAGAATTATTTGGAATGAATACTCTATTTTTTGAAAAGGGATCACCTAACACTGGAGAGCCAGTAGCAAAATCATTAGATTTTTTCCAAAATACGGAAATTCCCAATCTTTATGAGAGTACTGTTTATCAAAAAACAATTAAATCTACCAAAAGGTTAAGTGATCGATTTAAAGGAGAAAAACCTATTTTATCAGTACAAACCGGGCCATTCTCATTTCCATCTTTATTAATGGGAAGTTCGAGATGGTTTGAGTCAATTTTATTAAATCCAGAAGAGATTTCAAATGTTTTAGATTTTGCAATTAATTTTGCAGTAAAATGGGCTAATGGACATTTAGAAGCAGGAGCGGATGTAATTGTGTTGGTTGATGGATTGGCTACTGCTACTAGCATACCAAGAGATATGTTTGAGGATCTAATTATTCCAATATATTCTAAATTGAAAGAAAAAATAGACGCTCCAATTGTTTTTTATACTGCAGGAGGTAATATCCTACCATTTGCTGATTTATTTCCAGATCTTGGGGTTATTGGTGTTTTTCCGTCTGCTAATGATGATTTAAATGAGTTTAAAAAGAAATCGGAAGGAAATTACACTCTTTTCGGAAATATTAATAATTTAGAATTCGGAGATTGGACTCCTGACTTTATGGAAAAAGTGGTAAAAACAACTATGGACATAGGTAAACCTAATGGCAGATTTGTTCTTGCAACTCAACATATGATACCACATGGCACTTCTATTGAAAGTTTAGCAAGATTTCTAAAGTTAGCTTTAAAATATTCTTATTATTAAAAAGGAGTAAAATTGATTTACATACAATTTTTTATTTACATAGGTGTATAATATATGTTGTATAATTTACTTGTCTTGAATTCAACAACTGGATTGAATATTGTTACAGTGAAACTTTCTGAAAAAGGAATTGATGAAGAGTCTGGATTTTTAATGTCTGGAATTGTTAAAGCAATTCAGTCATTTCTTCAAGAATTAAAATTTGGTGAAATTAGAACATTTCAGACTCATGAAAAGAAGGTTATAGTTTATCAAAAAGATCATATATTAACAGCCCTTGTGGCAGACGAAAGTGAAAGTGAGGGTTTATATTTACCTAAGATTAAATATATTACAGAAATATTTAATAATGCATACGATTGGGAGAATTGGGGTGGGGAAATAGATATATTCAATAAAGAAATTGAATCTGTTCTAACAATTCTAAATTGTGACGATGAAGATCTTATTAAACACTTTTCAAGCGCGCTTAAAAAGATGATTAATAGTTTCACTGAAATTTATGGCTATAAAATCCTAATATCAAATAAACTAAAAGAAGAAGTTATAGTGAATATGGATAATTATGAGTTAAAAAGCTTATTCGAAAGTGAATTTTTCAAATCTATTATGGATAATTATAAAACGTTGAAAAAAGATATTTTAAACTTTCTTGGAACAAGTAGTTTTTTGAATTCATATGTTAATTACAAGAAATTCTCATTATTTTTTATGGAATTTATTCAAGAAATTTCTATTATTTTACTTTTGCAGGGGAATTTGGATCCCTTGAGTGATATAGCAAAATTTGAAAATAAAATTAAGGAGTTGACAGGATTTTAATATGGATTATAAAAAGTTTATTTCAGGTTTTTCAAACATATTTGGTATTATTTCATGTGCTATAATTGAGAATCTAAGTCCTCCAAAGATTTATTTATCTGATGGTTGTTCTGAAGAATTTAGAAATTGTATAGAAAATTTAACCCAAATTATGACAAAAAATGTTTTAGATACATCTATTGCGGATTTTCAATTTAAAAGTTCATCTAAAAGGCTTTTATGTTATTCAGAGCAAGATATATTTTTAATTCTCCTTATAGATAATGATTTTAATAAAAATATATTAATGTCGAAGGTTCATGAATTTTTAAATAAAGTTTTACTTGAATCTTAGATCGTTATTGTGTTCTATTAACTTTTTTTATTAAAAAAGATTCTAATTCTTCTAAATTAGAAATTACTTTTATTCCTTCCATATTTCTTAATTTTTGAACGTTCTCTATCTCAATATCCCTAATTTTTAAAATAAGTTCACTTCCATCAGGTCGAGAGGTGACGATTGGCTCTCTATGCTGATCTGATGGTAATAAATAAACTGGAACACTCCCTTTTATCGTTTGAGCTACACAATTTGTAATTAACGTATCTGCAATTCCATATACAATTTTAGCAACTGAATTTGCTGATACTGGGCAAATAAGTAACAAGTCATATTTTCCTATTTGTAATGGCCCAGCAAGAAATGGGCTATTAGGAGTTTTTTCGATTTTAACTTTATCAATAGTTTCATTAAGATACTTCCATTGTTTATACCACTTTACCACAACAGCTCCTTCCTTACTTAACATTACTGTTATTTCAAAATTATACTGATCTTGTAATTTTTTCATTAAATCTAT
The DNA here is from genome assembly GCA_037386725.1 of Promethearchaeota archaeon. GTDB lineage: Archaea > Asgardarchaeota > Lokiarchaeia > Sigyniarchaeales > SOKP01 > JARRLT01. Next base: position 13,563 of record JARRLT010000190.1, on the reverse strand, counting down.
CGATTCTTTGATAAGATATCCAGTTCCCGTTATACCCCATACAATTTTTAATGTCATTTCCAATTAAATTTAGTTTTGATAATATAATTATATAAGTAAATTACTCATACTAAATTAAGTATGTACTATTATTTGCCTATATCTTTTTTTCTGTGAGAACCCAGATATCTTGAAATAAAATTAAATATAAAGTAACCCCAATTGAGCAAATTATAAAAAGAAATGGATTAACGAACCAAAAAAGCGTTGCAACCAAATAAAATAAACCTCTTAGTCCAAACATCCAGTGATTTTGAGCCGAAAGAAATGTTTTTTGAGTAAGCGCTATTCCTTCAAATTTTCCCAAAACTACTTTATTTGGATCTGCCGTTATTAAAAGTGTTACTCGTACATTTAATCTTATTGATAAAATAAAATTGTATAATGAGAAAATTATAACTATTACATTAACAGAAATTTGAACCAAACCCAGACTTAATTCAGGTATTCCAAAAAATAATGTATTATTAATAAAATAAGTATCATAAAATCCAATTATTTTTTATTATAACTTACAAACAATAGTATTGTGTAAACGATGATGCAACCAATAAAAACAAACAAAGATATTTCATTTAACATTTTAAACCTTATCCTAAATATATGATCAAAAATTTGTTTGAATCGTTAATTAAACTTTTGGTATTTTTTTATTGGGGATTAAGGAAATAATTCATATAATTATAGATCTAAAAAAGCAGAAATAAAATAATAAAAATGATTTATATAAAATGTAGAAAAATTTACCATTTTATGGATAGATCATCATGAATAATTCTAATTATGTATATTTAGATTATGCTGCGACAACACCTATGGATGTTCGTGTGATTGATGAAATTAATTTTCACTTTAAAAATACTTTTGGAAATGCTTCAAGTTTACACACTATAGGGAAGGAAGCTCATCAAATTTTAGAAAGATCAAGAGAAAAAGCCGCTTCACTGATTAATGCTCGTCCAGAAGAAATAATCTTTACATCATCAGGAACCGAATCAGATAATATTTCTATTTTGGGGGTTGCCCAAAAATTAAGTAAACATGGAAAACATATTATTACATCTTCTATAGAACACCACGCAGTTGAAAATCCTTGTAAAGAATTAGAAAAACAAGGTTTTGAGGTAACTTATCTTCCAGTAAATGAATATGGAGAAATTAATTTAGAAGAACTAAAAAATAGTATAAAAGAAGATACGATTCTTATTACGATAATGTTTGCTAATAATGAAATTGGGACTATTCAACCAATTGAAGAAATAGGTATGATTGCCAAGGAAAATAATATTATTTTTCATACTGATGCAGTTCAAGCATTTGGAAAAATCCCTATAGATGTTAAAAAGTTGAATATTGACTTATTATCCGCAAGTTCGCACAAGATATATGGCCCAAAAGGTGTTGGAATGCTTTATTTAATGGATAAAGGCCTTAAGAAAGGTTTTGGAAAAATTTTGAAACCAATCATGTATGGGGGAGGACATGAAAAAGGTCTACGACCCAGTACTGAAAATATCCCTGGAATAGCTGGTTTTGCAAAAGCTGTGGAAATAGCGGAAAAAGAAATGTCAAAAGAAATAGAAAGAGAAGTAAAAATAAGAGATAAAATAATTAATAATGTATTAAATGATATCGAGAATTGTTCTCTCAATGGACACCCTACAAAAAGGCTTCCAAATAATTGTAATTTTGGTTTCAAGTACATTGAGGGTGAATCTATCTTATTAAGTTTAGATATGGAAGGTATCGGAGCATCAACTGGTTCTGCATGTTCTTCTAAATCTCTTGAGCCATCTCACGTGTTAAAAGCTATTGGTCTAAATCCAGAGGATATTCATGGATCTTTAAGAATTTCAATAGGAAGATTCACAACGATGGAAGAAGTTGATTACTTTCTTGAGAAGTTACCACCTGTAATTAATAAACTAAGAATGATGTCTCCTTTAGGAAAGAATAAAGTTCATTAGTTAAAATCAATTTTTAAAAAAACTGAAAATAAATGATATTGACATTCATAAAACTTATTTTTTAAATCTATCAAATTTCTAAATTATATTATTACTTTAATCTTTATATTAATCGAGAAAAACATCAAGATCCCTTAAAAGCAATTATATTCTCCTTAGAGCTTTATAAATTTAAATTCATATTACCAATTAAATCACTCCAAACAATCCAATAACTTTATTAATTATATATTCCACTAATTTAAATTATAATTGTATGTTGATATGAGGGATAGAAATTTTAATTAGTAATATTATAATTTTAGGATGCTTCATTGGAGTTATTCTATTAATTTTAACAGAAAAGATGAATAGGGCAATAGCTTCTTTAGTTGGAGCATTAATCTGTTATTTCGTGCTAATTTTTCTTGAAAAGAAAAATTTTACTATAATTGTTGACCTTTTATTTAGTTCATCGTCAGAGGGTTATGTAAATCTCCATTCTTTAATTTTAATCATAGGTATGATGATAATTATTCAAGTTTCTCATGAAGCTGGAACATTCCAATTTATTGCCATAAATTTGATTAAACTTTCAAAAGGAAAACCAATAAGGTTAATGCTTATTTTTTGTGGAATTACTGTTCTAATCTCTGCAATTTTAAATAATATTTTAACGGTAATCATTCTTATTCCATTGACGATCACAGTTTCGAGAATTCTCAATATAAATCCACAACCATATATTCTTACTCAAGCAATTTTAGTAAATATAGGAGGAACAGTATTTTCCATATCAAGTATTCCAAATATTTTGATCACTACTTATGCAAATATATCTTTTTTAGATTTCTTTTTAAATGTAGGGTTAATTTCATTCATAGTTTTTGGATTTACAATTATTTTTTTCATATTTATATATCGAAAAGAATTAACTATTTCTGAAGAAGGAGTGAAAGTATTTAAAGAATATAATGTGTGGAATTTTGTACAAAGCAAAAAGTTACTATTTCAATCGATTCTATCTTTAGTAATTTTATTAGTATTGTTTATAGTTTTACCCCCCTCATTTATACCTCCCGATATAATTGCTTTGACTATAGCTATGGTTTTAGTGATAATTAGTCGTTTAGAACCTAAGGAATTAATTACTAAAGTTGATTTAGAACTAATTTTTTACTTACTTGGAATTTTCGTCATTGCTGGCTCATTAGAAATTTCAGGAATTTTAAACTTAATCGGAGATTTTATTTCTTTTTTAGCACAAGGAAACTTCTTTAGCTTACTTCTCCTTACTTTATGGTTATCTGGATTTTTAAGTAGTTCTATTGATAATATACCAATTACTAAAGTAATGATCCCTATCATTGATAATATTCCAGGAATCGCATCATTTACTCAAAAATCTCAATTATTCTTTAGTCTGGCAATAGGAGCTAATTGGGGTGATAATTTAACGCCTTTAGGAGATAATATTTTAGTTGTTAATATTGCTGAGCAAAATAAACGACCAATAAGTTTTAAATCATTTTTCAAGTTAGGTTTTATTACAACTATATATCAATTATTGATTGTTTCAATGATATATATTTTAATATTCACATTTATTGTTGGAATAGTTATATTAGTTTCAATTTTATTCATATTATTTGTGTTATTCATTTTAAATCAAAAAGTAAATAGAATTAATAAGAAATTAAGTTCTATAATCCAAAAGATTAGGTATCTTATTATAAAATAATTTAGGTGTGGTAATATGGTTTTTAAAAGTATTGAAAGGATTAAGACTGCTCTTCCCGAGGTAATTCATATCGTTATGTTTTATAATAATGGAACAATATTTCAAACGACTTTTGATCAAGAAATAAATGTTCCTAAACTAGGTGAAAACATAGCAGAAGTTTTGGAACATGTCAGAAAAGTCTATGAATTTTGTAATTTCAAATTAGATCCATATAAAAAATTAATATTCGAAACTGATAATGTCTCGATGATAATCTTAAAATTAGGGGAAGATAGTAATATTGCTCTATTTTTTGAGAAAGAAGAAGATAAAGAATTGAGATTAACTTCAATTAAACGATACTTAAATCGAATTGAAGAATTAATTGATACGGATATAAAAGAATTAAAGCTACAAGAAATTTTGAATTTAGAAGGGGAAATTAAGTCTTTGAACAGCAAGTTAAATGAAATGAACGCCTCAAAATCGCATTTTGAGGAAGAATTAAGCAGTAATATAATTGAAGAAAACAAAAAAGATGAGATCCTCCTAAATATTGCTCAAATTAATTCCGAAATTGAAAAAATCTCAGATCAAATCAATCATAAAGAATTTGAACTCAATGAATTAAAAAAAGATATTGAAGGAACTAAAAGTTAATTTTGGAAAATAGAGCTTCATTTTTAGTTAAAATTTCAATATAGCAATTATAGTTATATTAATGTATGTTCATTATTTATCAATAAAAACATTTTAATAAATCACTTTAAAAATGATACCTAAAAAAATTATTGAATCTTTAGTTGGTGTAGATGTGTATATTTATATTAAGAATATTGATCGTGAGTTTCCAGGAGTAATAGAAGAAATAACTGATGATGATATTATTAAATTAAAAGATAAATACAATAATACCACTTATATTCCCATCTCTGATATAGATATTATTACAGAGAGAAGATAATAACTATAAAAAAGATTAGTTTCAAAAAGATTCAAAGTTATTTTAAAAATCAATTTTCTTCTTTAATTAACAAATTTTCAAATAAGTGTTTTAAAAGGTCATGGAAACTGAATCTGTCTCTTATTCGGGAAAAGAAATTACAATTGAAGAACTTGAGAAAGTTGATTCCTCTTTTAAGGTACGATAGTATCAAAAACGATTAGAATTAATGAAAAAGGAAAATATTCCTCAAAAACCAGTAAAAGATGTTTTAGATGATTTTTTCTCTAAACCAAATGATATAATTTCAGAAAAGGCAAAGAAATCTATTGAATATATTTACTATAATAAATCAGATAGAATTATAATATTAGCTACCAAACACGGAAAAGAGATCATCTGGCGTAGGAAAGATCTAGTTGAAAAGTATGGTTGGTTTTTCTTTGTTGTTAAAAGCCAAATCAATCATAAAGAAGAAGAAAAAATTCTTCAGGGATACCACAATCTAAGAGAATATTTAATTGTCCAATCCCTAAAATAAGGCAATTATAATTAGGTCTTAAAGCAATCGGATATAATACTAAAGAATATCATCAATATCTAAATTTAATTAAAAAACAAAATATAAAACAAAAACCAATTCATGATACGCTAAAAGATTTCTTTATTAACGAAGATTCGGTACCAGATAAAGAAAAAGAATCAATTAAAAAAATCAATTATTATCAGAGAGAACGTGTAATTGTGATCAAATCTCTTGTCGGAGATAAAATGTATGAAAATTTGAAGCACTTAGTACAGAAATATGGTTGGTATTTTTATATTACTGGTGTTCCTGTAGGGGAGAGTGAAATTTCTAATGCAATTGATAAGATTGAAAGGAAATTTACTCAGGATTATTATTATATCCGATTGCTTTAAGACCTAATTATAATTGCCTTATTTTAGGGATTGGACAATTAAATATTCTCTTAGATTGTGGTATCCCTGAAGAATTTTTTACAAAAATTGATGAATATATTGAAAATTTAAATGAATTACTTAAAGAAGAGGAAAAAAGCAAGATAATTCTCTCCAAGACAGAAGAAGAACGATTAAATGAGATTGAAAAATTGCGAAAATTAGAAGAAAATGATGAGAATGGAGAAGAAATTGATAGAGAGGATGTAGAAGAAGAACCCGAAGATAAAAGTGAAAAGGTTCATAAGATCAATAATGAAAGTAAGATTATTAATTCTGCATCGACTACTTCCAATTTAAATATTAAAGAATTCACACCGAAAATTGACGCAATCTTTATATCACATAGTCATTTTGATCACATTTCTGGATTAAAAGATTTTATAAAAACTCATCCAGATGTTCCAATTCTTTGTTCTAGAATTACTCTTGACTTGTTTTTGCTTAGAGATTCTGAATTTTTAAAGCAAGAACAACATGAAGAAATAGAACAAGAAGAATATAACCAGATTGTTAAAAATGTAATCTACGTTGAAAATGGAGATAAAATCGAATTTAAGGAGAAAAATTGTTATCTTTCTTTCTTTCATGCCGGACATATGCCAGGTGCATTAATGATGCTTGCTAAAGTAGTAGATTTTCGTTTTCTCTTTACTGGGGATTATACTTATTGGGATATAACTCCATTTGCTGGAACAAGGAGATTTTTAGATCAAATTTCCCGACCAATAGATTTTCTTTTAATTGATGGTTCTTCAGCTCATGAGGAATTCGGTGATCCTCAGCAACATTTTCATAGTTTGATCCTTTTTTTAGAGCAAAAAGCAGAATATGGAGATATTTCTCTCATAGGTGCAGATCCTTCAAGTTTAGCAATAACATTTATGCTTAAATTTTGGCGTCATTTTAGAAAGAAACAACTAAGGCGTAACTATAAGAAAAGACCAAACATTTATGTTGATTTAATGGTTCGTAAAAATATCCAAGTAATAAATCATAGATATGAGTATATCTATGGTCCAATATCACGATTAATAAGAGATAAAGCGAATCCATTTAATAGTATAAAATTTAGATGGTTTGATATAACAGAGAAGGAATTTTTGCGAAAAAGAAATAATATAATTATTACTCATCCCCCAGATCTCTCTTATGGGATAATTCGAAATATAGTAAATGTTGTTGGTAGAAATCCTCACAATATGGTTTACTTAGCGGGAGCTATTCATGAAGAACCTGCAATGACTTTAATTAAAGAGAAAGAAGAAAAAGGCATGAATTCCGTGGTTGATGTGGAATTTTCTGAAACATGGACTGTTCCTTTTAGAGCTCTTTTATTGAATACATTTGTTCCAACAATAAAGATTAAATTACATGGCGATAAACGCCAAATGGAAGAAATGATAAAAAGTTTAGAACCTAAGGAAGTTTGTTTTTTCCATCAATCTATATCAAAATTATCTGATGCCGCGAAATATGTTATTACTTTAGGAGTAGAAAAAGTATCTACTCCAGTTGAAAATAAGTTAATGGTATTAAATTAATTACTATTTGCTAAATTTTCTAACTTTACCTTAATATCATCGTATTTTTCAAGTATTTCTTGTTCTTTATGATTTAATTTTCCTTGAATAAACGCTTCGGTTAATTTATATGCATCATCATCATTTAATTGGACTGGTGGATGTTTCATAAAGTATGCTGCAGGATAATACAAAATTCCTCCTTGTTTTCTATCAAGGGCTAATTTTAAACACCTTATAGCATCGATAACCACCCCTCCAGAATTAGGAGAATCTTGAACAGAAAGCCTTAGTTCTAAATCTATTGGTATATCTCCAAAAATGCGTCCTTCCATGCGAATAAAGCAAATCTTATTATCTTTTTGCCATGGTACATAATCACTTGGTCCTATGTGAATATTTTCACTTTTTAATCGTTTTGCTGCTTGGGATTGAACAGCTTCTGTTTTTGATTTTTTCTTAGAAACTAAGCGATTTCTATCAATCATATTCAAAAAATCTGTATTTCCACCTGTATTTAATTGATAAGTTCTATCTAAAATGACTCCCCGATTTTTAAACAAATTTGTTAAAACGCGATGAACTATTGTAGCTCCTAATTGGGATTTTATATCATCACCAATTATAGGGAGATTTGCTTTCTCAAACTTCTTTGCCCAATTCGGATTACTCACAATAAAAACAGGCATACAATTGATAAATCCGACGTTTGCTTCCAATGCGCATTCAGCATAAAACTTTGCTGCATTCTCGGAACCTACGGGAAGATAATTGATTAAAACATCACATTCCGTCTCTTGTAATGTTTTTACGATTTCTTGTTTTGAAGATTCTTTTTCATCTGAAAGGCGAAAAGCAGATTTTTCATCAAATTCTTCCATATGTTGTGCATATCCATCTAAAATTTTCCCCATATGTACAGTTACACCCGTAATAGGGATGGATTCACATAAATCTTTAACGCAATTTGGTTTACTATATATTGCTTCACTTAAATCTTTTCCAACCTTTCTTTTATCAACATCAAAAGCACAAACACAGTTAATATCATAAGGCCTATATCCTCCAATATCCCAATGCATTAACCCAATAGCATCATCAGGATCAACTTTTTTATAATATTCAATTCCTTGAATTAATGCACTTGCGCAATTTCCAACTCCTATAATTCCAATATTAATTTTATTCATTGTTTTCAACTAAAGCATGTAAAATATTAATATATATCAAATAACATAGAAAATTCTTTTAAGTTATTTCAAGATAATTATTCTAGATTTTATATTACGTATTACAGATCAAAAAAGTGTTTCTTCTATTTTAAACTATATTATAGAATTTAGTTCACCTTGTGTTACTTTAGTATTACCTTATTTCAACTATAAAATTAAACAATTAATTTGTACCTGAAACCAACTTATATAATAAGCTTGTATTCATATGACTTCCAGCATATTTAACAGTACATTTTAATCGCGTTATTGATTCAGGAACTGACTTTAATTTATTTCCTTCTAAATCAAGATGACTTAATGAGGTCAAGTTTGAAATTGTAGATGGGAGTATTTTGAGATTGTTTCTGCTAAGATCAATATCTTTTAAATTAATTGAATTTCCAATAGATTCTGGCAAATATTGGATTTGATTTCTGTCCGCGATGAGAAATTTAAGAGATTTGAGATTGCCTATCGATAAGGGAAAAGTTTTAAGTTTATTATTACTGAGATATAACTTCTGTAAGGAATAGAGATCTCCAATTGATTCTGGAAGTACACTAAGTTCGTTATGGCTTAATGCTAAAATTTCAAGCGATTGAAGTTTACCAATTGAATCTGGTATACGTTGAAGTTTGTTGATATCTACATAGAGTCGCTTTAAAGAACGAAGGTCACCTATGGATTCTGGAAGTTCCTTAAGAGAGCATGTATCAGCCACAAGGAATTGTAAATTTTGCATCCCACCAATAAATCTTGGCAAATGTCGCAACGGATTCTCCGAAATGCTTAGAACTTTTAATGAATTCAATTCCTTGATAACTTCTGGTAATCTTTCGAATTTATTGTTATCTATATGTAATTCTTCTAATGATGTGCATTCCTTTAAAGAATCGGGAAGTGATGTTAGGCTATTGCTGAATAAAATTAACTCCTTTAAACACTTAAAATTCCCTAATTTATCTGGTAAAAAATCTAAATTATTTGTGCTTAACGAAAGTTCCTCTAAATGTTTTAATTTGAAAAAAGATTCAGGAAAAGTTTGGATCTTATTATGCGAGAGATTTAAATAAGAGAGAAATTCAAGATCGCCTATTGATTCTGAGAGTCTTGGCAACTCGCTTCTAAAAAATGCAATTCCAACAACGTGATGGTCACTGACAGAAAATTCCATAGAGGAACGTGTACCAATACTCTCTTTACTAAGAAATTCTTTTTTTGAATATTTTTCTATCTCTCTAAGTATATTTGCTTCCCTTTCCTCAATCAAAGCTCCGCGAAATTCGATTAACGCCATATTAATAATATAAAAATTTAAATATTTAAAATATACCCTTTTTCTTTAAGAGTATCAATTACTATTTGGAAATCTGCTAAAAAATCTTTAAAAATTTCTTTAGTTTCCCATTCATCTTGATATTTTTTTAACAAAGGTGAAGTTGTGTGCTCAAAATCTCCTTGGAGAAACTCTTTTATGGGGTCAAACATTTCGATCAGGTCGAACTCAACCGACTCTTCATTGTTAAACACGATGCATTTAACTTTTAGATTTTTATCAATCTGAGAAGCTACTGTGAGCGCATATGCGATAAGTTGCGGGAAAGCATTAACGAAATGCGTACCGGGGTTTAATTTCAAATCATAATTTGGTTTATAATCACCGATATATATAGTATCTCCTTCTCTAAATATTAAATCGCTGTGGCCAGTCCAATATCGTGTCCCGATTTTCGCAATCATTGGAGATTCTGCCGCCAAACCTTCATTTATTAGATCCTCTATCAAGAGATTTAGATTTTCATGTTTATAAAAGAATTTGGTATTTGATCTGATACGTACAGCCACGCAATCCATTAATCTCATCATGACTTTAGAGACTCCTGAATCTTTTATATCATCACTCCAAATTTGGAAAAGATGCTTTTTGTGAAGATAATTTATAAAATCAATTTTAAGATCTATAGCATCGTTAGACCTGAACTGAAATGTTTCAGAGGTTAATCCCTTGCCCAATAACGACATTCTGGAGACCTCTCTTTTTTCAAAGGCATTATCAAAATCAAGTTCTTTTATTTTACTCTGAATTAATGAAAATTTGCTTAGAAACTCTTTTAAGTTTCCATAAGATCCGCAATTTTCCTCGATATGAGAGGATAAAATCGTTTTCTGAATTGAAAATTGAATTTTAGAAACTTTTTTCGCTACATCTAGAAATCTCTTATATTCTTCTAATGATGTTTCTGTCTTATCAAAAATTTTATAGTTAAAATCGTGTTTTTGCTCAGATATAACCCCGCTTTCATATAAATCCATGATTTCTTGTTTAAATTCTCTAATTTTCTCAATCATATCGTCTATAGTATTCTCTAAGGTAAGGTCAGATTTTGTTAATAAAACAGCGAGATTATTGTAAACTGGAATTCCAAATTCACTTTCAATATCAAGTTGACTAATTTTTGATTTATCTAAATGAAGTGAGGTACTTAAGTAAATATCTTTATATACTTCATAGCGAAGACTCATTAATTCTGAGAAAACTTTAGAAGAAAATCCTTTTTTATCATTCGTAATATAGGGTGTATATTCCTTGGGGTTGGAAAAAATAAATTTTTTAACCAAATTCCTATATTTAACACCTAGATCATCTATTTTTTGGTAAGAAAATTTATCTCCAAAATTTTCAATTTGCCAATTGAAGGATTTAGAAATAGATTCAATGAGATGTGAAGGTTGAGGTCTATATTTGTTTCCTGCCGCAGCGCTAATATAGTCCTCACTTTCAAATAAAAATTTAGAAAAGTGGGATAGAGTACTAAAAATCTTGTTTTCGGGATCTAATAATAGAATTGCAGATCGAATAAAACGTGTAAAACCTGTATTCTTTAATTTAAATGTATCCCGATATAATCCATGTGTTATTAACCTCTCGGTTTTATCAAAAGAACCTAAAATATAATCTTCTGATATTTCCGAATAAATTAAATCATAATTTTCTGGATTTAATGAAGTTCGTAGGTCTTTTACAAATTTTAAAATCTTAGTTTTTAATTCGTCAATTTTTTTCAAATCTAAATCCGGTACTTGAGTTAACCAACGACCGAGTGTATAATGAAGTACATCTTGCAAACTTTCTGCTGCATCTGAAGATATTAATGGTTTATCATTACCTCTTTCATCAAGAATGCGGACATCGTATAAAGCAGTCGATGCAGTATAAATAAGAACCCTAGTTTCTCTATATAGGATTTGTTTGGTACTTCCAAACGGAGGATAACCAAATAAAATATAGTACCTATTAAAAAAATCTTTAATCAGTGCTATATGCTCATCTTTTTGAACTTGAGATATATCAGAGCTATGAATTTTACGAATAATTCTTGAAACCCATTTATCTAAAAGTTTTTCACTAATTGAAAATTGCGTACCAGATTTAAGTGATGATTTTAAGCCCTTTAGTGTTTGCTTCACATTTCCTTTGTCATTCAACCCGCAAATTATCTCTTGAAGTTTTAATTGATTATCAACTATTAAACCTATACCATTTAATAAAGATGTAAGTTCGTTTTGAAAATTAATTATTAAATCATAGTTTGGGGATGGATTTCCACTATCCCTCCATTCTTGTGTTTCTATAAACATACCCTTACCTCCAAAAAATTCAGGATCTGAATTTAAATTATATGAAGGGACGAAATAATATTCTGCAACAGTAGCATCTATTCCTTTGTTTTCAAGAAACAATATAATATTATCAAGGTTTTCGGGAATTTGGAATACTTTAATTTTACCATCTTTTTGATCAATCCCTTGAACTACTAATGCAAACTCAGTTTCTTCCATAGGATTTCTCAAAAACTGTTGTCTGAGATTCTCTACCATCGCGGGTATAGAATTTGTCCTTTCAGTTATTTCATAATCTGAAATCTCTCTGCGATTAAGATTCGATTTATGAATACCTAATACAGTTACATGCGGATCTATGATCCAAGCCCCCCACATGTTGAAGAACCGTTCCGAGTGGGGTAGACCTAACGAGGTCATCTCTTTCTTTAAGGATTTTATTTCGCTTAAAATCTGAGTATGAGCTTCTTGAATGCCTATTTTCTTTCGATTGGCAATGATTCCTTGAACTTTGTTATTTATCAGCTCTAAATCGGGCTGTTGCAGTATATATTCATTTGTCCACTGGAGAAATATATCTTCAAGCATTGGGGAATTAAAGATATCAACTAAATTACTTTTTACATCAGCCATGGACTCAACCTTTATTTCATTAATAGGAGATAAATAGGGTGCTCGTTGGAGGTTTTGAATATCTATATTTTTGTCTCGGAATAATTTATTGATTTGATCTCCCGAGATGGTACCCGGTTTTTTTGCATAAAGATTATCAATAAATCCACTTGGAATTTTTTGACGTCGTTTTTGAATTATTTCAGTAATTTTTTTACATGCATCGGGAACTTTATTATATATGCCAGAAGTGATCGATCCTATATTTAATACAGCTCCAACACCTAATCCCCCGAAAAAGAGGGATGATCCCAAAAGAGCAACTCCCTTAAAGAGTCCTTTTGCAAACTTGCTTAAGAGCGATTTTTTCTTGTTGGATAGATCTTGTTGATGTTCCATCTGAGCTACTGCAATATTTGTTGCTTTTTCAGCGAGTGCTTTTCTCTGTTTTGGCGATAAGTTTTCTTGCGATTGCTCATTAGTAGATACCAATTGGGCATATGCTTTCTGCGTCAATCCACTTCGAAGAGCTGACGCCTGTTTTCCTAATTCCCCTGCCGATTCACGCACAGAAGTGGCAAAAGACGATGCCCATGTTGCCATATCTTGGGTTACCCATGGTATAAAAGAAAGTCCATTTTCTATAAGGGTTTCTATAAAACTATCAATAACAATTTCTTGATAAACTTCTTTCAATGCCCCCCCAATAGTTGATTTTAATAATTCTTTAAGAAAAACTTTTGCAGTAAGTTCTTTACCTGCTTCTTGTAACGACTTTTCTAATGCTCCCGTAGCCCAGCTCCCAAAAAGTATAGCCGGAGCACTAATAGCAGTACTCCAAAAAGTCATAGTTTCCGTATAAGCGATTTCTCCGATTGCTTGAGCTGAAACTTGAGCATACGTATATTGATTAAAGTAATCAAGTATAGTATAATGGGTTGCTTGAGCTAAAGCAAGATGGTTAGTTTTTTCATTGGTGTTT
>JARRLT010000189.1:0-5428 GCA_037386725.1 Promethearchaeota archaeon | reverse complement strand
ATTTTTAAATTTATCTTTTTTTAAATTGTAGTACTCATCAAAAAGTAGATTTTCATACAAATACATTAGAATTTGTTCAATGAAAATTAATATAATCGTTTCATTTTTATCAGATATTGTTAGCCAGTTAGATGATTGGTATATGTTTGATGACTTATATTTATACCGTGAAGCTAAAAGCATAACTCAATGTCCAATCAATGACCTGCTGATTGATTTGATGAGAATTTGCGAGGAGCAAGAAGAAGCCCCGGTTGAGATTGAATTTGCAATGACTTTTTCAGAAATAACCATGATATCTCTTTCTTGTATACCAATTTCTGAATTCTTGATTTCATTAATTAGAATTTTATTATCTGCTTTGATAACCCCATCTATTAAAAGGTTAGCCATTAATCCTTTAAATCTGTTGTAATTTTTAGAAATACGTATTTCAGGATTCAGTTTAAAAATACGATCTTTATAGGTATGAAAATACAATTCCAAGTTTCCTGTTTTATTAAGAATTGAACCCAAAGCATTTAAAAGGCATAAATGAAGTATATCTGGCCGCCCACGTTTGTTTGAATCAGATAATTTCGTCATTGCTGAATGATGGATAGCCGTATCAAGTAATTGAGAAGCATATAATTTTTTGGAAAAATTTCGCTTAACAGCAGAATGAGTTCGGATTTTTTTAGGGATTAATTCTAATCCACATTCTGTAATTATTAAAGTTAATGGCATATAAGAACTATGGAATTTCAAGGAAATAAGTCTTTAGAAATAATTCATTTTTTAGTATTTAAAAAATAGCGGGATGATTCATGACATTCAAGACAAGTTATTGTAAGATGAGATCCTCTTTTTTTGCGGGATTGAATTCTTACTCTACAATTTATTCCTGGATATAAAAATCTTTTACAGTGTCTACAAATTCTTCTTTTCCAGTCCTTTGGAATCCTTACTTTAGCTCTTTGAGAATATTTAATAGCTAAATCTACATATCTATTGGCTAAATCTTTACATTCTGGAAAGGTACTATGAGCTCTCTCAAGCAAATTTTTTACTAACCCTTTAAACCCCATAATAATTCAATTTAAATGTCTACTGGCTTTTTAGATAAAATAAATTTTTTCCCACGAATATCTAATAAGTATGAGTTTGTTTGTTCAGCGAGTTTTTGAGCTAATTCTTGTAAAGTAGAATCTGTTAGAGCAGATTTTAATACCTTAATTTTAATAATTCGATGCTTTTTTAGTAAATTTTTAACATGAGTAATATACCCTACATTTCCATCAATTCCTTGTTTTCCTATGATACAATCTGTAGTAGATGAGTTTAAAACTTGCTTATATTTTTCCTTTATATTCATTCAAAATCATTTCTCATAGTTTTGTTTTATTGTTTTTCTTACCTATAGAAAAGATAGCATTTAAAAGCTAAAAAAATTTGTTTTTCTGAGAAATCATCTTTTTTGTACTTACTTCTTTATCATACATAATAAGAGAAACTGCTGATCGGACTCTAAATAACTGAGACTAAGAGATTTTTTTAGGAGATTTTTTATTTATTGAAATAAATTTGTTATATTCTATTAATGGACATAATCAAAATAATTCAACAATTAATTTTTAGGAAAATCAATTAAATTATATATAAAAAATTCCGATACCTTCAATCGTTTGGATAATAAATTTTTAATTTTAGTAATAATTTAAGAAGATATCAGATTTACAAATTAGAATTGATTTGCTTAAATTATGTCAATATATGTTGTTAAACCCGGAAAATTAATAGATGCAGTTGCAGAAAAACTCAGAGATTATTCCGAAATACAGCCTCCAGAAGGTAGTAAATATTGGAAGACAGCCTATTATAAAGAATTAGCACCTTTAGATCATGAGAATTTTTGGTGGATAAGGTGTGCTTCCATACTTCGTAAGGTTAGAAAATATGGCCCTATTGGTGTAAATAAATTACGAAAACAATATGGGGGGAGAAATCGGAAAAATAGAGGATTAAATCATAGTTTTAAAGCCTCAGGTAAGATTATAAGAGTAGCTCTACAACAATTGGAAGATGCAAATCTATTAATGACCACTGAAAAAGAAGGAAGAAAGTTAACTCCGGAAGGAGTAAGTTTGTTAGAACGAACTGCTTATGAATTAACAAGAAATAAATAAAATATTTATAGTAATTATTAAGTTAGGGTGATTTTCATGAGCGATGAAGAAAAATTAGAAGAATTAAGAAGAAAAAAATTAGAACAATTGCAGAAACAAGCAGCTCAACAACAAATGGCAGATGAACAGAAAGAAACTTATGAATCACAAAAATATCAAATTATGAGAAAGATATTGTCTCAACAAGGTAGACAGAGATTAGAAAATATTCGAATGGTAAAGCCAGAATTTGCAGAACAAATTGAAATACAATTAATTCAACTCTTTCGTTCAGGAAGACTAAATGGTCAATTATCAGATAAGCAATTTAAAAAATTGCTCGCAAAAATCACAAATAAAGATAAAAAAGAATTTAAAATTAAAAAGTTTTAATTAATAAGGAAATTTGAGTTGTTATTATTTATGGCAAGAAATAAAGACTTACCGGCAAAAATGAGAAGAGGAAAAAAGTTAAAACAAAGTCGCTCAGTTCCCAACTGGGTTACACGCAAAACAGATGGAAATGTAAAAGAAAGTCCCCAATCCAGTAGAGAATGGAGAAATAGAAAATTAAAGAAAGATTAATGTTATTATTAAATTTAGGTTGATGAATGGTGGCAAAGAAAAGAAAAGAAATAAGTTTAGATGATTTGGAAGAGGAACTCGGTGAAACTGAAGAGGAATTAGAAGAGGAAGAAGAGGAGGAAGAAATCGAGGAAATAGAAGAATTTAGTTTAGATGAGATTTCGGAGGAGGAAGAAATTGGCGAAATTTTCGAAGAAGAATTACCTGAAGAAGAGTTAGAAGAAGCTGAAGTCGAAGAAGAAATTATTGATGAAAGAATTTATACTATACCTCTAGCAAAAGCAAGAAAAGGACCTCGAACAAAATGGGCAAAAAAATCTATAAGATACTTAAAAGATTATATGAATCAACATTTCAAACCAGAATTTCTTGTGATTTCTCAAGAAGTGAATGAAAAAATCTGGGAAAGAGGCATTAAAAAGCCACCCAGGAAGATTAAAGTGCGAGCGACTAAAAATATCGATGGATTAGTGGTAGTTTATCTGGCATGAGTAAAATTTTATTTATTTCATTAATTTTTTCTAAAAATTTGATGAGAGGAATTATATTCAACTAATAATATCCAATGACAATCATTAAAACCAAAATTTTCGGGGGTAGTTTAATTGGGGTATATATGGAAGTGAATAATAATTTTTTATTATACCCTCCCAATATAAAAAGATCTGAGCTTACAAAATTTAGAGTTACTTTTGATAATGAATTCTATCCTTTTACCTTAAATAATTCTGTATTACTCGGGGTTTATATTGCGAGTAATAAATATGGTATTATATTACCTCATATCCTTAATGATGAAGAAAGAAGCGAACTAAACTCATTTTTAGATCATTTTGATACTTCAATTGAAATGGGGATTTTAAATTCTATAGACAATGCCTATGGAAATTTAATTCTTTGCAATGATAAAGGTGCAATTATAAGTTCTTTATTGAGGGATTATAAATCTCAAATAGAAGATATATTAAATGTGGAAACTGTAATCTTTGATTTTGCTGGAACATATTTGCCAGGATCCGTTGGATTAGCGAATAATAATGGATGTTTAGTTCATCCACTTTCCACCGATGAAGAAATAGAGTTTATATCCTCAATTTTAAAGGTTGATACTGATGTAAGTACGATTAATCGAGGGATACCTTATTTATCTTCAGGTGCGATTGTTACTGACGAAAATGGAGCTTTTGGAGAGTATAGCACAGGTCCAGAATTAGCTCGTTTAACTAATGTTCTCAAGCTATGATTGAAGATTTTCTCCTAAAAAATAATTGATTAATGTAAATACAAACACTTCCTTTTCTAAAAATTTTTAGGTAGAAAAGCAAAATTTATTATTTTTTAATGAATTATGCTAATAAAGTATTCATTGAGCTATGAAAGAAGGAATTGTAAAAGTATGTCAGAATCAGAGATAAAAATTTTTCAAATTGTTGGTACTTATAGAAAAAATTTCAAACAGTATCTTTTTAGAAAAGACGTTCGCGCTTTAAAGGAAAAAGATGCTATTGAAAAGGCACTCTCCCAAATTACTTCAATCGGTATTTTTCGAAGACAGATTAAAATTAATGAAGTAAAAGAGATAAGTGCTCAAGAAACTGAAGACTATTTAATTAGAGAATTATCAGAATAATTTATAAAATCTACAAATTAAGGTGCTAATCAATAATGTCAAATACCCAAGATACTCAAAATATAAATAAATTATATTCTCAATTTCAAAATTTAAGAGCCCAAAAAGAGATTTTTGAAAATCAATTAGGAGCTCTAGGTGCTTTGCTAAGAGATCTATACGATACTAAAAAGACAATTGAAAATTTAAAGAAACTTAATCCAGGAGAAGAGATTTTAATTCCAATTGGAGACGGAAGAATTAATTTAAAAGGAACTATAAAGGAAAATAAAAAAGTACTTGTAGCTGTTAGCGAGGATGTTATTATTGAGAAAAATACAGAAGATTCTATTGAATTCATTGATAAACTTATTCAGCAACAAGAACAATATATAAAATTTCTACGAGAACAAATTCAAAAAATAGAATTAAATCTTCAAAGTATCTCTCAAGTATTCCAACAAAATATGCCTCAGTCTTAAAATCAGTTTTTGTTCTATTTTAATTAATAATCAGTTTGGAATAATAATGCTTGATAAACTAAAAAATGCTTTTTCTAGTTTTGTTAAAAAATCTCTAACTGAGGATAAATTAGAGGATTCCATTGAAGACCTGAAAATTTTATTAATAAAAAATGATGTCGCAATGGAAACCGCTGATGTGATATGTAAGCGAATAATAGATAATTTTAAAGGAAAAGAAATTGGATTATTATCTTCAACACAAAAGTTCTTATATGAGATTTTAGAAAATGTAATTTCAGAAATTCTTACTCCAAAAGAAGAGATTGATTTACTCGATGAAATTGAAGAAAAAAATTCTCATAACTTACCTTATATTATGCTATTTTTGGGGGTAAATGGAACCGGAAAAACAACAACAATGAAAATGATTACTTCTTTAGTAACTTAAATCCTCTAAAATTAAAAGCTATGATTGATGTGATTTTTGGAAAGTGCAATTAAAATCTGTATTTTTTATTTAAAAATTATTAAAACTTAAAAGAAAAAATTTATACTTGGATTTATTCATTATTTTTATAAATCTAAATTTATATAGAAAGAGATTATCTTTGACGTATATAAAAAAA
>JARRLT010000188.1:0-7833 GCA_037386725.1 Promethearchaeota archaeon | reverse complement strand
TGCACATCTTTAACTTTTCCATCATCACCAAGTACAACTCGTAATCCACCATGTCCTTCTAATCGAGTAACTGGTTCTACTTCTATTTCTTTAACCATTTATTTGTGCACCTCCTTAAATTCATTCCTGGCTCCATATGTGAATTTTTCGAAAGCTCCAATGGGATCTTTAACTTGTCTAAGGATTTCTTCCTTCGACATACCAACATTGAATTTTTGAACCACAGTTTGAGCATATCTTTCGGCTTGATCAACATTCCATTCAGATTGACCATAACAACCCGTACATGGTGCATTTACTCGCATACATAATCCACCACATCCGGCTCTAGTAACTGGTCCCATACATATATAGCCTTGATTTATTAAACAATCGTCCATATTTGGTAATCCTTCATAATCTCTCTTGATCTTTTCTGGTTGTTTTTCACCAATAATTCTGGGACATGTATCACAAACAGTTGAAATCTCATGAAAATCTCTTTTTTGTTTCAAGAATTCAAAAATATTTGAAGTGGCTTGTTTTGCAGGTTCAGAAAGATTTGCCATCGGTACATCGGCATCCCCTTCTAATGCAACTTTCTTTAAAACATCTGCAGATAAATCAAATCCTGCCATTAAAGGTACATTCAAATATAATGATAAGAATTCATAAAGAGATTTCTTTTCTCCTGAACTAAGACCAGAAATAGCTTTAGTTTTATCAATTAATTTTGTAGCACGATCATGAGCTGATTTTGAAGGGCCAAAACATCCAACGCAAGGATCTCCATTGCCAGGACATTTAAGTGAGCATCCAATACTAGTTATAGGACCAAAACATAATGTTCCCTCATCTAATATGCATCCACTTTCATTGAGTGGGCATTCTGTACAGAATGATTGCTCATTGAGTGGGAAACTTTTTTGGCCTAATAAAAATTGGACCGCACTTACAATTTGCTCTGGTTTTGGAGGACAACCAGCCATATATGCATCAACCTTAATAACTCGATCTGTGGGTGTTATTTTTCCAGCAAATGGAGGTACATGTTCCGTTGGTACCTTTCCACTTTCATCGGCGATACTTTCGACTTCTTTGAATTTCCTTGAAGTAGCCTCTTCGATAGGCCATTGATTTGCAAGACCATGAACATTACCATAACAAGAGCAACTGCCAAATGCAATAATAATTTGGCATTTCTCTCTCATTAGTTTCACATTTTCTACGTCTTCTTCAGTCCTCAAAGAACCTTCACAGAACCCAACAACGATTTCTCCGTTATCCCTATCTTTTAATGATTGATGCTTAAAGTCAACTACAGCTGGCCAGTAAACTACTTCGAGTGCCGGAAGAATATCAAGCAATCCTAAATGTACATTCAATAATTTTAATAGGATGTTTATTAATTATATACCAGATTATTAAAAAATTACTGCTAATGGATTATTTCATATATACCAAAATCTATATTACATAAATTTTTACACTCTATTTATTGAATTAAGCCATCAATTGAATAATTATTCATATTGTTATGATCATTTTTTATAGTAAATCGTAAGTTTTAACATATTAAAATGTGATTTTTACATATCTTATGTACCTAAAAACAATTTGGTAATTTACCAAACAGTTTCAAGCCACAACTTTTAAAATTAGAGATAAAGGGAGATAAAGAAAATTCAATTAATCTTGCCGAAAATTAAAAAGTTCTATCACTGTAGATAAAGCATTAATTCATGTTTTTGGTTATACGGGTTATGTTTGCTTATTGTGGGGAATATTAGAATTTAGAGAAGATGGTTCTGTTTGTGTTAATCGTCATAATTTAGAAGATTTAGGAAAAAATTGATCTAAATTTTATCTCCGTCCCGCTAATAAGAAGAATCATCTTCCAAAAGGAACTTATTGGTTTAGTAAAAATAGTTTAACAGAAAAACGTTATGATACTATCTCTATTATTGGTTTAGAAATTTCACAATCATTTCAATGGATTTTTGGAATGTTTGCTTTGGGTTATTTCCATCAAAAATTGGAATTAAAGGAGATAACTAGTTAAACCATTACTTTGAACATTATACTCCAATTTCTAAAAGCGATTATCGGTATGCTTGTATGCAATTTATAACACATGATTATGCTAATCAATTCGCCTTAATTAATGATATGAACGTAATGCATACTGAGCAAAGATTAAGTATATATCAAAAATTTCAAAAAGATCTAAAAAATATCATTCTTAAAAAGTATATAAATCTACCAAATTCAGAAAAAGCAAATTTAATTAAAATGGCTTCCCTCTATTTATCATACAGCATATTCGGACCAGGATATGGCAAAAATGACTTTATTAACAATTTATACACATTTTTATATAAAGTCCAGCAAGGAGATTCCACAGAAAATGAAGATTGGTTATTTAATGTGGAGGATAATAAATATTCAAATAAAATTCTTGAAGTTGGCTTTGAATTATTTAATAAAAACGAGGATTATAATAAGATAATAGAGCAATCCTTCTTCACTTTATTATTTAAAAATGAGAAGATAGGGCGTGATATGAGATATTTTTCTACGGAATCTGAATATTTTGGTCTTACATTTCCGACAATGTGGGAAAATGACAGAGATTTAGTTAAATTAAAGACATTAAACACACACCAAAAATTTCTTGATCTTTTTCAGGATCCAGAACTTCTTAATGCTATAAGTGAAAAAGGTTCCATAAAAATAACTTTATTTAACGAAGTTGGAGGGGGATTTTCTCCAGAGAATTTTATTTTCAAAACGGGGTCAGATCAGATGGGAAGATCTTCAATAGAGCTCGATCTTAGGGATCCAAGGAAATTAAATAATCAGATCGCCAGTTTAATTTTATATTTATACTATAATCCAAAATCTTTAGCAGTCGCTCATTTCGGAAATCAAAGAAATAGTAAAGATTGGGAATATATTGCATTTATGGATCTTACTGGAATAAAAGCCCCCGAAGATGTTTTTTCAAGCTATTCTCGAGAAGATTTCCAGAAAATTCAAGAAGGAGACTTTTTTTGGGAAAAGATCGGTAAAGTAACTTATTTTCGGCGAAATTTTGTTATTCCGTTTAGAAATTCTAAGGATAATTACTTTACAGCAAGGGATTATCGGTACTTTCCAGCATTCGGTGAAGGCATTCATAATGAACTAATGGAGTTATTTTTCCACTTGTATACCGATGATGAAAATGGGATTTATAGGGAAACAATTGATAATGGTGATCCTTTACTTAAAGATGAAGAACTAGATTTTATAAAAAATTATGGTTACGAAGATATGTTTTTTGAGTTTTTACGTTTAGTGAATGGTTAAATAAGGAAAAAGCAATGAACTGAATTCCATTCATACTACAATCATTTTTCCTATTTTAAACTCCAACTCTTCTTTCCGGTCTTTTGTAATTTTGGATCCTTTTAGGTCAATGACTTTTAAAGATTTTATACTTTTCAGTGAAAGGGGTAAGTTAGATATATCTAATTTCCTCATAGTTAACCTTTTTAACGATTTCATCATTTTGATATCCGAAGGTATTTGTTTTATTTTACACACCCCTATGTGAAGATATTTCAAGTGATTCATTTTTAAAAGTGCATTTGGAAATTCCTCAAATTGGTTGCGATCTAAATTTAATTCTATAAGATTACTTAGGTTCGCGATGCTTTCGGGGAGAGTGTGTAGATTATTATTTAGAATCATCAAAACTCTAAGGTTTTGCATATTACCAATGGAATCGGGAAGAATCACCAATTGATTTTCATTAAGATATAATTTTTCTACATCTTTTAAGTTACCGAAAGTTTCTGGTAAATACGTTAATTTATTTTTTCTAAGGTCCAGATATTCAACAGAAAGATTTCCAATAGAATCAGGTAACCGACTCAATTGACATGAATCAATCGTGATTGTTTTACATTTCAAATTCCCGAATGATTCAGGTAATCTTTTCAGTCCAGAATATCTTATCTTTAGATCGTCTAATCCTTCAAGATTACCAAAAGAATCGGGTAATCTTTCAAGAAGAGGGCATTTCATTATTTCAAGTACTTTCAGTTTCTTAATATTTCCAAACGAGAGAGCGAGTGATTTCAAATTCTTACAACTTACAATAATTATTTTCTCTAAGGAATGTAAGGATTCAAATAAATTTGGCAAATATTCGAGCTCAGGACAAGCTATTATATCGAGAGTTTTAAGATGTTTTAAATATTTCATCGAATCTGGAAGTATTTTGGTTTGTTCTGTATGTAAAATACGTAATCTATTTAATTTGGTGAGATTTTTAAATAACAAGGGAAATCTATCTAAGTTTTTACCTCGAATCCATAAATCTTCTAAATTTACTAACTTACTGATTGCACTTGAAATATCTTTATTTACAGGTAATTTTAATCCAATAATCTTCCCCTCTTTTAGAGAAAATGTAAATTCTCCTCCAATATAATCCCAACGCGGCTTTTCTCCGTATTCCTCTTCAAGTTCCAATAGTATGTCTAGATCGTTTGGATCTTCAATTAAGCTTAATTCTTGGTCTCTTGTTAATTCCTCGAAGTAACCATCTCCTTTCAATTCTTCTTTGAACGCATCAGAGCCATGAAAAAAGCGATTCAAAAGTTCCTTGATGAAAACCTTTTTAGCCATCGGGTCTCCAAGCCTTTTAAGTTCTCGTAATAGTGGAAACGACAAGGTTAAATCTAATAATCTTGTATTATAATTATGTTCTACCCAAGCCTGTAAATTGCTGCAATGTGCCCAAAACTCCTCTTCGGGAGAAATTCCTAAATCTCTAGGAGTGATTTTTTTCTCCAAATCGCCGCTTAAATATTCCCGTACTTCATCTATTGATTGAATTTCTCCTTGTTTTTCATTTAAATGTGGGTTTATTAATAATAAATATGTACAGATGCGAAATGGTTCATTATTTACATAAATTTGTACTCGATAACGCTCTTTATACTCGTCAAATATTCCTCCCCCTCTGCTACACCATCCTTTTTCCAATTTAAGAGTGATAAAATCATTTACACGAAATTCTTTAAGGATTTTCATTCTATTATTATTATACATAATAATTTGATTGGAATTAATAATTTTTAAATATTCTATGGATTTGTTTCTAACACTTAATAGACAATATTACTTAATAAAATTATTACTTGCTTATATAGGAGAATACGATGATAAAACTGCTAATTTTATTCTGAAATAATTTGAAAAGGAATATGCAAAAAGAGTAAACAAAGATTTAAAAAAGAAACATATGAAGACTCATAAACCATAAATTTTTACACTCTATTTATTGAATTGAGTCATTAAATGAATAATTATTCATTTTATTATGATCGTTTTTTAATATGAATCGAAAGTTTTTACATATTAAAATATGATTTTTACTAATCTTGTGTATCTAATAACAAGTTTTAATTTAGAATTTTTTCTAGCAATTATAGTAATAGGTTTGATTTTTATCTCCCTTTTAATTAATTAAAATGAATTAAAAATTAAGCAGTTAAAATATCTATATAAGAGAGAATCAAGTAGAGCTTTTGACCAGTTCTCTTATTTTTAAAATTCTATTATTTAGAAAAATAAAAAAAGAAATATACCGATGTTCAATTCAATAAACACCTTATAAGTATGTTGAACATAGTGTTAGAGTTAATTTCTGCATCGCCAAGTGTTAAAGTAAAATTTGTAGATGAATTAGAACAATACATAAAACCTCGTTTCGAAGAAGTTCAAAGAATGGTACATTTAAAGGAAGTAAATGAAGAAAGTTTTATGCTGGAAATCTCTAAAGATAATGCTGATGAGATATTAAACGGACTTTCATTAGGAAGCGTCATTCAACATAGTGAAGATATGAATGTTGATTATTCTAAATTAAGTGATCTTTTAAGCAAAGCCAAATATATTAAATTTTAATTGAAATTTAGCTAATTAAAATAATTTGAACAAGCTAGATAAATTATTCTCCATACAATATAGAATATAATCCAAAAAGGATTAGCTCATTTTTGTTTTTCTTTATAATATTTATAGTAAATACTACATGTTCCTTCATTTGAGACCATACAAGGACCGATAGGATTAATTGGAGTACATGATTCCCGAAAAAGTTTACACTCATAAGGATATAACTTACCCGTCATTACTAAATGGCAAGAACATCCAGGTGGGATATCTTGCGAATTTTTTATTTCAATATTAAACTTTTTGTCTGTGTCATATTGAGAATATTCTTCTTTTATCGCTAAACCACCATCCATAATTCTTCCTATGCCCCTCCAAGGAGAAGATATTGACTCAAACACTTTTGAAATTATATCTTGAGCAATTTTATTTCCGGTAGGTTTTACAACTCTTGAATATTCATTTAAAGTTTCAAATTCTTTATTTTTTATTTGCTTTAAAAGTAATAAGATACCCAAAAGTAAATCATTTGGTTCGAAACCAGCTATAACATTAGGAACTTTATAGGTTTCGGAAAAAAGTTTAAATGGTTCTAATCCTATAATTGTAGCCACATGCCCAGGAGAGATAAAACCATCAATATTCAACCGATCAATACTTATTAAAAGTTCTAATGCAGCAGGTATTAACTTATGGGCACAAATTACCGAAAAATTAGAAGGGGGATTATTTAAAATTTCAAATCCTACTGAAGGAACAGTAGTTTCAAAACCTATGGCAAAGAAGACAATTTCTTTATTCGGATTCTTTTTTGCAATACCAATTGCATCATTAGGCCCGTATACAATTCTTATATCCGCACCCTTAGCTTTTAATTCGTTTAATGAAAGATTTGTTGCTGGAACTCTTAACATATCACCAAAAGTAGTAATTATTGTGTTTTCTTTCTTTCCAATCTCAATAGCTTTATCAATATCTGAAGCTGGACATACGCAAACAGGACATCCAGGTCCAGAAACAATTTCAAGAGATTCTGGTAATAAGGATCTCAACCCATATTTAGAAATCGTATGCTCATGAGTTCCACAAACATGCATTAATTTAATTGGTTTATCTATATCATTTTTAAGTTGTTTAATTTTATCTGTAATTGTTTTTGTAAAAGTCCGACTTCTGAGAATTTTTACTCCAGGGATATCCATATGAATAAAAAGATTCCATATAAGAAAATTCTTAAGATAAAATAATATAAAAAGGATGTTTAAATCAAGATAATGAATTTTTCTAAACTTTCGCTTTTAATAGTTAAGAGCTTTTAAAAGATTCATATTAGCAAATTCGAGGAATAGGTTCACCTAAAGGCATATCAATAAATCTTGTACCACCTACAATAGTTTCTAAGAGAACTTTTTGAGGATTTTCTTTCTTTACATCTCCAATTATTTCAGCTTCTTTTCCATGTTGAGTTAATTTGATATCTTTTAGAATTTCATTTGCATAAGTTGGATCAACAGCTAGAAGAACCTTACCTTCACAAGCTATATTAAATGGATCTAAACCTAACATATCACTCACTGCTTGGACTTGTTTTTTGATAGGTATTTTTTCTTCCTCAATCCATATACTTAACTTATTTTTATTCGCCCAATCATTTAAAGATCCTGCAATCCCTCCCCGAGTAGGATCCTTCATTGCATGAATAAAATTATGTTCGATTTCATCCTTAACTACATTAAAGATTTCTAATAAAAGTGCAACATCTGAAGTTAAATCGGTAGATATATTTAAGCCTTCTCTACTGGCCATTAATGCAGTTCCATGGTCTCCAATGGTACCTGTTAAGATGATCTTATCTCCGATATTAACATTTTTATCTAAACTTAAGCCTACTTTTAATTTTCTTGC
>JARRLT010000187.1:0-8562 GCA_037386725.1 Promethearchaeota archaeon | reverse complement strand
GGATATTTCCTTTCCACATCGGTTACAATAGGGCATTTTCCTCTTTAGAAGTACTACCCATCATTAAAATATTAATTTCAGTTAAGATAATATATAGATCCCATTTTAAAAAAATAGATGCTATCAATTAAAAGATTACTTCTTTATTTACTTTTAAAATGTATTTACTCCCTTTTTTTACTGCTTTAAGGGGTAGAGGGTGGTTTAAATCGTCCGAAAACCATGAGTTAATTTCCTTATTGAAGGGAATATGGACATACCTTTTAAGAAAAAAGGTTCTCTCTTTATAGGTGCCTAAAAGCCATTCTATTCCCAATTTATCTTTTTCGCTTTGAAAGGAGACCATCCACTCATCCTTACATTTTAGAGAACAGAATAGATGAACACTCTCTTCTTGGGTTATGTTGATATGTTTGAAAATTTTTCCTTTCTTTCCAAATGATTTATGACACCATTCGCATTTTAACATACTCCTCAATCACTTCTTTTGTCTACTTATTTCTGATACTCTCCCGTTTTGAATAATAAAAAGGTATACCATTTCAATTTAAAGAAAAAATTATGATACCCCACTATAGAAGTTGATCTATGGATCAATACTCTCTGACTATTATTTTCCATTTACTTTTAAGAAATAAGAATAGGGGCTTTAAGATACTTATAAACTGAAGTTGATCATAGGATCAACTCTTCATCCTTAAGAATAAAGAAAAAACAAAAATGAAATTAGAAAACTTCTGCTTTTAATTTGTTAAATATGGTTAATAGAATCGGATCTAATACCCTATTTTCCTCGAGATGTTTTATTTTGTACTCTTTTGGCAACACTTCATCTTCATTTTTAATTATGTGTAGGCAAAATTTACCCTCTTTTCGAAATATTCGTATCAACATTAAAGTTCACCAAATTTCTAGAAATGTGAATTATTATAAAAGAAAAAATTGGAAAATTGGGTGCTTAATCTTATCAAATCGCATAAATGAAAAAGGTGACCCTCGCCAAGCGGGTCCAAAAAAGGGGTAGGACCACTAAACTATATAGGAAGAGCTGGGTACATCAAAAGTGTAGATTCTACACTAACCAAAAGACAAAAATCCAGATGCCTGACAAGGATCAATTTTTATTTTTACTCTTATGGGTATTAATAGATAACGAAGATGTGATATATAAATATACCGAGCTTGCGAATTTTTGAATCATATTAGTTTATCTAAAGCTAATTGGATTGTCTGGGACTTCTTAGGGGCGTTTTGTATGTAATTTAGGGAAGTTTGATACTCTTTAATCAGCTTATCTAAGTTATTTTCCACGCGATCTTGATTTAGGAAGTGATTTTTACACAAAATATTATTATCAAATAATTGAAAATGACTTAAAGCAAATGCTATTTTTTGGGCAAAAAGCCGCTAGTTCTATTGGAGAATCGAAGTATGCACTTTTAGATTTTATCGAGTCCGGTGGGGAAGTGGAAACAATTAAAATAACCGGTAAATCACTTGTACATTGGGACGGAAGATGCTTGACTCTCACAAAAGATGTCTATGAAGACTGGGAAACTAAAGGGATATTAGATCTTCTCGAAATAGCGGTAAGCACTCTTAAAACGGTTAGAGAGCGAGATTCCGATATTATTTCTCAATTCGAAGATGCGAGAATGGATAGTTTGTTAGAATTGCCGCAAGTATTGAAAACGATAGCGTATGAAATCAATAAATTAAACCCCGGTGATAAAATTGTACTCATTCCTGGAAGGGTAAACAGTCAAGGATATACGGGTGAATGGCACTATAAGGAAATGAATCTCCTTTCTAGGACGATTGAGATCGAAGGCAGGGCTTATAAGGGATTGATTTTAGACCCAAACGATGATTTTAGGCAGTTTGACGCAAAATGGGATTCTTTCCTAAAGATTCTCCTCCAATATCAGAGTACCTTCTTTACGTATATTGGAAATCCAGAAAAGGTTGGAGAAAAATATATATTCAGTAAAAGGAATTATAAGGAAGGATTTGTATTTGATATTTTTAGCGGAATACACGAGCCATGGCTGCTCCTCTTTACCGAGCGTTTAAGTGTAACCGAGTCTATTCTTCCATTACCGCCTAAGCGAGACGCATTTATAGGACCCGAGGACCTTCTTATCATCAATGAAGACGATGATTATTTAGAAACTTTAAGTAAATTACAAGAGATATTAGAAAGACTATCTGAACAAGCAATCGTTTAAACATTTTTATTATTTTTTTCAACTCTTCTGAGAGAGATAATTATTTTCCCATCCTGACCCAAATATGACCACCAGTTCTTCTTTTGTACTCTAAGCAAGAAGGTAAGTAAGTTAGGGGTAATTCATCTATATATAAATCACGTAGATTCTCTAATTTACAGATCTCTTCGGGAAGGGCCGTGATCTGGTTTCGTCCTAAGGATAAATCTTCGAGGTTCTTTAGATCTAAAATAGCCCTCGGAAATTTTTTTAATTTATTTGATCCCAAACGTAGTGATCTAAGATTAGTAAGATTTTTTATAGTTTCTGGAATAGAATCCAATAAATTTCCCCCTAAATTTAAACTTCTAAGTTGCGAAAGGTTTTGTATGGAATCTGGGAGGGTTTCTAATTGGTTTGCATAAACTTGTAAGGATTCTAATTCCGAGAGATTGCCGATGGATTCCGGTAACTTCTTTAATTTATCCTTGCCAATTAATAATGTTTTTAATCCCTTAATGTTTCCGAGAGATTCAGGCAACTTTGCTACCCTGTTATTCTTTAAAATTAACGAATGTGCTTCTAACTTCCCGATGGACTCTGGAAGGCCTTCGAGTTCAGCATTATCTATTACTATAGAAAGGTTCGGTGAACTTAGGTTGCCGATGGATTCTGGTAACTCTGTTAATTTTGAAGTCTTTATACTTAGCCTTTGCAGCGATTTCAGATTTCCGATCGAATCCGGCAATTTTCGTAGACTCGAATTATGTATCTGTAAAGATCCTAAGCGGATGAGGTTACCAAGGGATTCCGGTAAGTTCTCAAACCTCTTGCAATTTTCCAGCGTCAAAGAGATAAGATTCTGAATATCCCCTAACTCCTCGGGTAGTGAAACAAGCTGGGAGGATTTAACATATAATTCTTTTAATACCTTAAGGTTACCGATTGATCGCGGGATGGAGGGCAAATTTGGAGCCGTAATATATAACTCTTCTAAGGATTTAAGATTTCCGATTGACCCTGGTAGCATCGTCAAATTCGGAAGCGCGATTTCAAGTTTTCGAAGGTTTCCTAACATGCCGATCTCTGTCGGAAGGGACTCCAAATGCTTATAATTTTTAAGATAAAGGGTTGTAACCTTCCCATCGTCCATTTGAAACTCGCCTATTTTAAAATCCTCTCCTATTGCCTCTCTTAGAGATATTATGGCATCGTAGTCGTCCGGGTCTTCTAAAATTGAGACTTGCTCTTCAAACGGAACGTATTTAAAATAGCCTTCGTAATGTAACATCTGCTTTATCGTTTTATTTCCCTTCGCGTAGCGCTTCATCACTTCGGTGCTGTAATTGCCTCTTGCCTTTGGATCGCCTTCTTTCATTAGCTTTTTAAGCAAGGGAAACGCTAGGAGCGAATCTAAAAGTCGAGTATCGTACTCATGCTCGTACCATGCTTGAATATTACTGCAATGCGCCCAAAACTCTTCTTCTGGCGATATGCTCAACTCTGCGGGGGTTACCTTTATTTCTAAATCTCTCTTTAAAATACTCTTTGCATCGTCAATGGACTCGATTTCCTTAAATTTTTCATCTTTTTGGGGATTTAAAATCAAAAGATACGTGCAAATCCGGAACGGCTTATTATCAACATAGATTCGAACTTTATAACTTTCCTCATCGTAATCTGTTTCATTACCTTGCTCATCCCAGCGTCCTAGCTCTAATTTGAGGCTTAGTAGGGCGCTCACTTGGAATTCTTTCACCACTTTCATTTTGCGAGGGAAAATGAATTTAGTTCTTTGAATAAAATAAGGCAACATGCCTATTTAATTGTTTAGATTTCCGCGCGAGAAAAATTTAAAAGTTTATAGGAAAGAATGACATGAACCTTAAAACCATGTTCGGAATCTTTTTGTTTTTACATTATTGAGAATAGTGTGGTTCGGGAATTTAGAGTAATTATTCAGTATTCAACCTTCTGGAAATAAAAAAAGAAAATTAGTTGCTTAATAAAAATTGAATTTTATCAGAAGGCAAATGGAAATAGTTCACTCAAAAAGCAATATGTCTATTCTTCTATATTCAGATGTTCTCTCTGATTACAAAAGATATAGTTAATTTTAATCGTCTTAAAATACATTTATCGAAGGTTTTGAACGCAACTGGATTCTTGGATTTTCGTAAAATAGAAGTGGTGAAAGTATTCTAAAACTATGACACAATAATCAATTTTTTTACTTATCGGTTTGTAGAAGTGTTTTTCGATTTTTATATAAATAATAGCTGAAATTGATGAAATATGGTTATATAAAATAATGATTATAGCTAATGATGAGGATAACAATGCAATTGTAAATCGATGTTATTTTCTTTCAATTTAATTCAGAAAATTTAATTATTAAAATGAATATGCAAAGTTGCTTTTATTGGCACAACAAAATAATATCGAAAAAAATTCATCTGTTAAGATAAATAAGACAATTATTCTTTGGACAATTAATATTGCATCTTTTCTATTAGCATTTGCAGGTAATTCGGTTGTTGTTGCCTATAAGGGTATTGGAACTGATTTACATATTAGTGCAGATACACTTGGATGGATTACCACAATAAACGCTCTTGCTGCTGCGATGTTTCAAATCCCTTTCGGAAAAATTGCCGATATTTATGGAAGGAAAAAAATCTTTCTTTACGGAATAATAATTAGTATGGTATCATCTTTATTTCTCGGTTTTTCAAACTCAGAATTAATGCTATTAATTTTAAGATTTATCCAAGGATTCGGTTCTGCTTTAATATTTGCGACGGGTATTGCAATTTTAGCATCGATATATCCACCTAAAGAAAAAGGAAGGATTTTGGGACTTAATATAGCTTGTGTCTATACCGGACTAACTTTAGGCCCATCAGTTGGAGGATTTTTAATAACCATATTTACATGGCGTAGTTTATTTTTTATGATAACTCCTATTGCATTCATTGTATTGATTTTAACCTTATGGAAAATAAAAGGAGAATGGGTTAATGAACAGAAGGAAAAGTTCGATTATGCCGGCTCTACAGTTTATGCTCTTTCATTATTATCATTAATGTTTGGATTCAGTTTGCTCCCGAATCCTGAAAGTTTTATTTTTATAGCGTTATCCGTTGTTGGGGTTTTATTTTTTATATTTTGGGAAAACAAAAGCAAAAATCCCGTATTGGATTTAAAACTCTTCAAAAATAATCGCTTTTTTGCGTTTTCCAGCATTGTTTCACTTTTCTATTACGCCTCAACAAGTTCTATATCCCTGATTTTAAGTTTGTATTTTGAATATATAAAAGGATATTCTGCAGAAATTGTAGGTTTAATTTTACTTATACAACCCTTGATGCAAGCAGTCTTTTCACCTATAGCGGGTAAGTTCTCTGATAGAATAGATTCAAGAATATTAGTAACTTCAGGTGTAGGAATTAGTCTTATCAGTTTCACTATACTATTATTCATAAGTAATGCATTTCCAATATATTTTATATTTATCTCTCTATTTGTTACTGGATTCGGATTTGCATTATTTAGTTCCCCAAATACTAATGCTATAATGAGTGCCGTCCCAAAAGGTTCATATGGAGTGGGTTCTGCAATAAACGGAACCATGAGAACAGTGGGGGGGACATTTAGCTTCGGGATCGTTACGATTTTTATGGCAATAATTATTGGAAACGTTCAAATAACTCCGGTATATTATCCTTCGTTATTAGTAAGCTTGAGAACCGCCTTAATAATCTCTTTAATATTAGCTATTATTGCTCTAATAATTTCTCTATCAAGAGGAAAGAAGGAAAATATTGTATGAAAAAAGATGTAAATAACTTCTTTTAATAAATCTTCAGAGAATAACTCCTTTAAAGTGTAAAAAGTCAGTTTATTTTAACCACGAACAAAACATTTTTAAGTAAAAACAACATATAAAAATATTATAAGATGAAAATCATTTTAAAAAAGTAGTATTGATACCTATGAATGAAGTAGTTCTGAAACTGGATCATTTGGGGAAAAAGTACGGCAATTTGACCGCATTAGAGGATTTAACCCTTTCTATTCGAAGAGGTGAAATTATAGGGTTAGTTGGACCGAATGGAGCCGGTAAGACGACAACTCTCAAACTGATTGCTAGATTAATTAAACCAACTGCAGGTCAAATTCAAATCAAGAACTTAAATGGTGATTTACAAAATGTTCGTAAAAACTCTAATAATTTAATAGAAATGGGCTTTTTAATAGATATTCCTCATTTTTATGATACAACACCTTATATCCTTCTTAAACATATAGCAAATTTACGAAATTACAATAAAACCGATATTAAATCCCGGATTGATGAACTGCTTAAGTTTTTTAATTTATATCAATGGAAATATAAAAAAATTAAGAAATTTTCTAAAGGAATGGTTCAAAAGTTAGGTTTTCTTGTTGCTATTATCCATGACCCTGATCTTCTCATTTTAGATGAACCACAGACTGGTTTAGATCCTGATGCTAGAATAAAGATTCGGAAATATTTAAAAACATTCAAATCTAAAAAGAAAACTATTCTGGTTTCCTCACACTTGTTAACTGAATTAGCTGAGATTTGTGACAAAATTGCTTTGATTAATAAAGGGAAGTTAGTAGGATATGATAAACTTGATAACTTAGAAAGAGAATTTAAAACCAAAGTCATTTTCTGTGAGATTCTTGACCAACTTCCTCCAGAACAATTAAAAAGTTTATTGGAAAGAATGATACAAACCTTAAAGTCATATTTAGAAAAAGATGTAGTTCAAGGCAAAAACGATGACTTAATTACCTTTAACCATGAATCTAAAACCTTTAAAATACGATATGATGGGTTAGAATCTTCTAGAAGCGAGATCTTAAAAATACTATCCACTCAATTTCAACCCGATTTTACCATCAGCTCCTTTTCGGAAGCGAAGAATCATCAGTTTGAGAGCCTATATTCTCGATTAATAGATTTAAAGAAAGAAGAAAAAATAGGGGGTCAATAGAAATGATAAATCTTAAGTCCATCAAAAAAAGTTTAAAACCTCTTCTATCTACGATAAATCTTGAATTAAGACTTCAAAGATCAAAATTCATAATTCTTTTAATTTCTACAGTTGCTTTCTTCACTTTATTGAGTGTTATACCTTACATTTCAGGTATTATTCCTGATAATCAAGCAGACTATTTACAACACAGTTTATTTTACTATATATTTTTGATTATAAAAAATCTAGCCTTTTAGTGGGTAAATTTATAGCTAATTACATTCTTGTACTTGGAATTAGTGCCATTTATTACGGATTTATGGGTATATTTAATTATTATTTTTATGCAGATCTATTGCCTACTCTCTTTATTAGTTACGCTTTTCTGGCTCTATTCCTTTTAGCTCTGACAAGTTTATCTACCTTTCTCAGTTCGATCATGCCATCTGCCATATCGGTCTTTATTATCATTATCGCCTTTTTCTCATTAGTAGATCCCATCCTAGCGAACCTTAGCACATATATAGAACCTATATATTCAATTACTTATCTTTTTAATCTTATAATATATGCAATTTACCCTAATTTCATGTCGATCCAAAGATACAACTCACTTTCTAAAAGGTGGTTATTTCCTTCACCACTTTTGAGTTTAATAGAATTTATTATAATTACCATAATATTCTTAATTCTAAGTTACGTGATCTTTAGAAGGAGAGAATTATAAAACAATATTGAAAATTAAAAAAGAGATGAAAATATTTAAACTGATTAAAAATGGAAAAGTATAGATTAAAAGAGAAAAAAAGCCTAATTTTGTTACTATCATTTGTAATTATGTTTCTTCTAATGGACAATGCCTTAGCTTTCTCTGATGATGCTTATTCTTTGTCATTAACAAGTGGAGCGAAAATATATCAAGTTGAAAGGTATAATAAATCGCTATGGAACTCTATGATTGGTTCTACGTCAGATCCAAAGACCTTATTTGGAGGGGATGCAAATGTTTCAGGCGCGAGATATAAATTAGTCAGTTTAGATAGGTGGATAAATGATTTTCCTCCATCCGTCATGTTTTCTTATTATTTCTTTCGATGGTTAAATGTACCTTATTACCCATTACTCAATAGCACCGGATATAACTTTACATATATCAATGAAAGATATCAGTATTATTATTATAAAATATGGGATTGTCAATTTGAATATTGGAATTTCACAACGACACCATTTCAGCATAATGCTAATTATTCAACTTATAACCCGAACCCTCCTTACAAAGATATTTGGACTCTTCGGAATCCATCCGACTATTCAAGATTACTTCATGATTATAATGATTTTGC
>JARRLT010000186.1:0-5511 GCA_037386725.1 Promethearchaeota archaeon | reverse complement strand
AATAATATAATTCCCAATGATTAAATCTTCAATTTATGTATCTGAAATTTTATAGACCTCCTTCCGGACTTTTAGCTACTGGATCAAAGAAAGGTGTTGAGTTGGGTGGTACTAAGAATATAATTAGCCTTGATAAGAACCATAATCTATTTTCTGAAGCTAATATATTTACAGAAATGAGTTGGGCAGAATTTTATCAAAATGTTGAAGGTTTAGAAGATCAAATTGATACTTTTACCACTCAAGAATTTGAATCTATTCGAGATGATCCAGACGCGCTTGTAGATACCATTGATACTGCTCTTCGCAACATTATGAAAAATCAGAAATTATTTTATGGGATCTTGGACGTTGAGGTGGATGCATTTATGAACCAGAATACTATTATACCTGGTCTTAAATTGAACCCATCAATAATAAATAATCTTATGAAATCTCATAAAAAAAGTCGAGATGAAGAATTGTTTCCAAAGCTTATTAAAGCTGAAGAAGGTACGAAATATATTAATATCTCAATTCAAGGAGAAGAAAGAAATAAAGTTCATATACAAGGTGAAACAATCGAAGATATTGCTGATAGGCTTCGATTTGCTAAAGGATTTGCGACCGGGTTAATTGTAACCTCAAAAAGAGCTGCAAATTTCTTTATTATGAACGATCGAATTATATTCAAAGAAGGAGAAATTCCAGAGTTTTATATCGATGAATATAGTTTAAAAATTATCCAATCCGGGATTAAACGTGAAGTTCTATTTCCCATAAGTTGGTTTAGATTAGATCTGGGAATTTTGTCATTGCAAACCTTAGAATTGTGGGATGATATTAAACATAAGCCAAAGCTCAAGAAAGTTATTCAAGATTACGATAATTATATAACAAGTTTAATTGTGAAAAAATATATCACCTTAGCAAAACCAGAAAAAATGGATTCTGATTTTGAACAAGAGTTTTTTGAATTAAATGCATTAGAACGAAAAAAGGCACTTAAAGATATGGCTGATGCAATTCGAATCTTAACCAAAAAATATAAAGAGTAATTAATTTATTCTTTTACTATCCTTGGAGCCTTGATATACCCATCTTTGGTATTTTCTGCATTTTTTAACGCTTCTTCTTGTGTTTTTTGTATCTAAATCCTTTAATTTTTTAAAATAATTTATTATCTCGTTCAATTGATTTAATAATTTTTCTTTTTCCTTTTCACTCACATCGATAAGTGCTAATTTCGATATATAATCAATAGTTTCTTTGGAAAGTTCTTTTTCTTTCATGGGTATTCTATAAAATATAAAGTAAAAGAATAATTATCTTTTACGATTTAAAAAATCTAATAAAAATCATTAAATTACTTGAAAAAAGATGGGAGATAAAAACGAAGATCTTTGGGCAGAGATCCCTAAATTTGTATATGTAGCCTTAGCAAGAAGAGGAATGGAAAAAATTTCGTTAGATCAGTGTTTTTTGCCTAATTGCCAAAATAATGATCCTAAAAAGCTTGAACCCTTTAAAAAAGAAGAGTATGAAGATGAAGGAAAACATATCAAAAAAATCTATGTTAAATGCCGCGTATGCGGGGGTACATTCCAATTTAAATTCGAAGAGATTAAAAAAGTAGCAAAACCAACCAAAAAGAAATTAAAAACTGAAATGACTGCAGATGATGAGGAAGAAGCATTGTCAATGGGGCTGGCTTATGCATTAGATGAAAATGGAAAAAATCTAGGTCATATTGGGTATTTTTAAATTCTCTTTTTTATTTTGTTAATTACAAATGAACTTTGATTGTTATCTATTTGATTTTGATAATTGCTTGCTAGAAATTCCTAATACTTTTCATTATTTCAATAATGTTCTTTTAGATACTCTTAGGAATTTGAATTTAAACCATATACCCTCTAAAAAGGAAAGAAATGAGTTTTGGTTTTCTAATGAAAATTATATCAATTTATTAAAATCTTGGGGAATTGAAAATGAACCTTCCTTTTGGTCCACATTTGATAGAGTGGATTTCGAAAAAAGAAAAAATTTTTTAGCTAAAAGAAGAATTACTCTTTATGATGATGTAATGCCTGTTTTAGAGACTCTTAGAGAAAGTAATAAATATCTTGGTATTATTTCTAATACGGCGGAATATGTCGTAAGATATATTATGGAGGAATTAGATATAATAGATTTCTTTCATTATATCTTTGGTATGGGGAATAATAGAAATCAAGATATGGCAAAACCGTCTCCTTATGGAATTCTTATGACCTTAGAAAATTTAAGTTGTCAGAAAGAGCTATCTCAAGTTTTAATGATTGGAGATTCCTCAGCTGATATATTAGCTGCTAAAAGAGCTAAAGTAAATTCCTGTCTTATTCTTCGTGAATCAGATAAATTTCAAAGTGGATACTCTAATTGGGAATATAAACCAGACTTTATTATCAATGATTTAAGAGAAATTCTGAACATTTAATATCTAATATTAATAGATGATTATTTTATAACAACGCTAAATTAATAAGAGAAACAATTATATAATTAGTATTTTTATATTTGTATGTCAGAAATGTAAGAGATGATAAATCTATTGTCAACTAAGTTAATTGAAGAGGATGAACTGCGAGAAAAAGTATGGAAAATTATTAACCTAATACAGGCACATCAATTATTTGTTCACTCTGAGAATTTAGAAATTAAATATTATAGTGATGAAAAGAATAAAATACAAAAGAGATTACTCCCAAAAATTCTTGCTTTGTCTGTTCTAAATGCAATTGTACCTAATTCAGCAATGCTTCTTGTAGGAGGTCATGGTGGTGGAAAAACAACACTTGTCAAATTGCTAGGTCGAATGTTTACTGGAGATTCACTTAAAGAGATTGAGAATTCTATCGTTAGAGGGCATCCTCAACTTACTGAAGAGAAACTTGTCGGAACCCTAAAATTAGGGAAACTTATGAAGGATGGCCAAGAAGAAGTTGTATGGAAGAGTTTTATTAAAAATTTCTGGAAAATTATTGATGAAGTAAATAGATTAACTCCTTATGCTCAAGATATTTTACTATCTTTATTAGCTGAAGGATCAGTTAAATATTATGATTCCATTACATCAATAAATAAGTTTTGTCTTTATGCAACAATAAATCCGCAAGATGTAGGGACTTTTGAGTTGAGTTCTCCCTTTTTAGATAGATTTGGTATATCTGTGCCCATTTCAATGCCGTCAAGCCAAGATTTAAAACTAATTTTAACTGGAAAAGATGAAAAATACAGTGGATTTGATGAATTATTTCAAGTCCCCAAGATTCTAACTTTAGATGAGTTAATGGAGATTTGGTATTATGTCAATAGAATACCATTTAACGAAGAAGTGAATAATTATATACATGCTATTGTCAGAGAATGTACTTTATGCGATAGAATTGATAAAGGAAATTCAGAAGATCTTAAACCTAGTATGGGTTTGTGTTCAGGTTGCCACTTTAATACTGCTCAAAATATTTGTAATAAAATCGACTCAATTCTAAGTGTTAGAGTTGCAAAAGATCTATTAAGATATTCCAAAGCACTAACTTGGTTACTGAATTTGGAGAGAATTGATTTAAATATCGTAAATACAATTACTCCTTATGTAATAGCTCATCGGACAGATTTTGTAAAAAGGGAGGTGGAAAAATCACCTTATTGGGGAAATAAATACAAAATGACAAGTGATCTACTAAATTTGATACTTAAACGATTTAATAATCGTCAAATTTGTTATGAGATAATCCAAAAATTTAGAGATGGCAATTATGATAAAACTGAATTTTCAGAGTTAAAAAACTTCAAGAAAAATGATTTAATAGTGAAGTACGATCTCTTACCTTTTGCTAAGGCTATAAAAAATAAAGATTATTCCAAATTAGCTCAGAGGATCTCAGATGCTGCGAATAAAGGTAATATTGAAGATTTAGCCACAATAAGAAATGATCTAATGAAGAGCCTTGATTTTCCAAATCGTGCGGATTTAATTAATTGGTGTAATAATGAGCTCTATAAACAGACTGTAACGGATTATGTTTTTAAATATATGCATTGGAAAGAACTCTGGGCTGATTTAGCTACTGAATTTCCAAGTTTAGATAATTCATTAAAAGAAGCCTTTTCTCAAAGACAAACAAGACAAATTCAATCAGAAGATATAATTATAGAAATAAATGTTACCGGTACTGACGATAATTCCTATGTGAATATGCAAATTTCTGGAGGCTCTAAAGCGTTAAAATTAAGATCTCTATTAAATGAACTAGATTATCTTCAAAAAGAATAAAATAATAAAAAAGAATCTAAATAATATTATTTTAAAGATTAAAAATTGAATATGGTTGTTAAAGAATCAATTGCTATGAAGGAGGAAAAGTTAAAAGATTTGGCTAAGAAAGCATGGGCCAAATCGCTTAAGGAATTTTATTACCCTCCTTTAGATGAACCTAATTTTGTATTTGATTACACTCATAAAGAAGGTTTTTATATTGACTCTAATAGTCGTTGGAAAATTACAATGAATCTAGCAAACACACCAATTATTCTCGAAGAAATTAAAATCATAGATTATTACCATGCTATTGCTATGCATGAAATATCTCATTATCAGGTTATCCCATACGATGGATTAATAAATGCTAAATTACTTAGAGCAGCTATGAAATATGTTAATCAAAATTTTGCTCCTATTGTCCTCAATATTTTTGCAGATTTATATATTGATACACTTTTATTTAAGAAATATCCCGAGTTAATGGAATGGGAGTTAAAAACTACATTAAAAAGTATTACACAGAAAGGAAAATTATCAGAATTTACTGAATTCTTGATTTTAAATTACGAATTTTTATGGGATATAAATATTATTGATTCAAAATCAATATCTAAATTAATAGAATTGGCAAAAAATGTATCTAATATAGTAAAAGAAAATTTCTATGATGAAAGCACATGGGAAAAGAAGGTAACACTAATAGCATATCATCTTCAAGAATTAATAAAGGACACATTTACGCTTATTGGGAAATTTAGTGAATGTAAAAAAGGAAGTACAAAGAGGAAAGCACCAGGAAAGGGTGAAAATTATTTGGAAATTTCCGATGATATCTTAGAAGTAATGAATAATCCTTTGGAAAATAGAAATAAGGATAAACTTGATCGAAATAATAAAGATGCATTAAAAGAGAAAGCTGAACGTTTTGCAAGAGATGTTCCATATTCTGAGTTCGGTGCCCCAGCTAGTCAAGCGGGAATTTTACTTGATGCTTCTCCTCTAGCTACATGGTATAGAGGAAAAGCTAAAAATTTAATCCAAATTAAAATTTTTGAAGAAAAACCAGGTGGTGAAATTCCTGCCTATCCCGAGGTATGGAGAATTGGTGATCCAATAGAACAATTAGATATTGTACAATCTCTCTTGAATTCTCCCGTTTTAATTCCAAATGTAACCACAAGAAAATGGAATTTAAAAGAAGGACCCGGTATTTTAGAAGAAAAAAA
>JARRLT010000185.1:0-13433 GCA_037386725.1 Promethearchaeota archaeon | reverse complement strand
TTTTTTATTTTGAATATCATATTTTTCAAAACTGAAATTATTAATTGTCAATTTTGAGAATTTGTAGATAAATTCGTTTATAATATTAATCATATTAGAAGATGGGTTAAATACAACTAACCTTATTGAACATCTGATTTTTATTAAATATATTTCTAGATTAATAAAAACTCACTAAATTTTAATTTGTGATAATAAATGGTAATAGCTGGTCGAGTCGGAAAAGAGCATATTTTACATAAAGATCACTTAAGAAGTTTTATTGAAGATATATTTATCAATTTGAATGTCCCTAATGACGATGCCCGAATTATTACTGATGTAATTCTTACAGCAAGTCTTAAGGGAATAGATTCTCATGGGATTCAGAGAATTTATATGTACTATGATAGAATTAAAAAAGGAATATATAACCCTAAAACTGAAATTACTATTGTCAAGGAAGGACCTACAACTGCAGTGATAGATGGCAACTGTGGCATGGGACATGTTGTAGGTTATAAAGCAATGGAATTAGCCATCAAAAAAGCAAAGAAATATGGAATTGGTGCTGTAGCAGTGCGTAATTCATCACACTTTGGAATTGCTGGATATTATACAGAAATGGCATCAAAAGAAGGAATGATCGGAATTGCAACCACAAATGCTTCACCCTTAGTTCCCCCGACAAATAGTGTAGAACCGATGTTAGGGACAAATCCATT
Organism: Promethearchaeota archaeon; assembly: GCA_037386725.1. Classification (GTDB taxonomy): domain Archaea; phylum Asgardarchaeota; class Lokiarchaeia; order Sigyniarchaeales; family SOKP01; genus JARRLT01. Next base: position 12,729 of record JARRLT010000185.1, on the reverse strand, counting down.
ATCAGCAAGTGCCCCAACCGATGAAGAATTCCCATTTTTATTAGATTGTGCTACCTCAATGATTCAGAAAGGAACGGTCGAAATGTTTAAACGAGAAGATAAAACACTCCCAACTGGAGCCACAATCAATGATTCTGGAGAATATATTAATGATCCTAATGAAGTATTGGACGATCTATGTCATCAAAAAGGAGGGTTATTACCTATGGGGAGTGATAAAGGGCTTAATTCAAGTCATAAAGGATATGGCTATGGAACATTGGTTGAGATCCTATCATCAGGACTTCAAGATGGTGTTTTTTTAAAAAGGACTGGTGGAATATTAGAAGATGGAAAAATTAAGCTTAAAGTAGGACATTTCTTTTTAGCTATAAACATTGAGAATTTTATTCCTCTTAATTCCTTTAAACATAATGTAGGAGAAATGATGAGGGAGCTCCGAAGTGCTAAGAAAGCTCCAAATAAGGATAGAATTTATACTGCAGGAGAAATTGAGCACGAAAAATGTTTAGAAAGGAAGAAAGAAGGCATTCCTGTTAATATTAGTATCTTAAGAGAACTTAAGACAATTCAAGAAGAATTGGGAATGAATGAATATGAATTTCTTTTTGAAAATTTGTTTTAATTTGTGAAAAAAATATATTTGAAATTCCTATGGAAATATTTTAGAAAATCTCTCCATCTGTTCGACCTTTAACAGGTTCTGAATGAATTATTATTTCCTCAATATTCTCATCTTCTAAATTATTGCAAAAAAATCATGTAATTCTAAAATACACATCGTTGATGAAGTCCAAAATTCCATTCCGTGAAAACCTTTAGCATATGGATCGTTTCTAAGGATTTCCTCAACTTTTTTTATAATTTTATCTCTATTTTCCTCTGAAACCGTTTCACAAACCAATTCTTTCGGTTTAAGTTCTTCAATTTTCTTCTCAGATTCGATATGAGAGATGAGTCTTTTAATTTTAGGAACCTCTTTTTTGACATTATCCTCAAAAGTAGTAATAATATTATGAGCTTGATCTAATGTAAGATTTTCATCAACAATAGTAGTTAAAGAAACAAAATAATCCTCCTTTATTTTAAAAACATTTAGATCTCGACATTTAATAATCTTAGGGAAATCTACCATTATTGAATGAAGCAAATTTATAATATATTCACCAAGAGAATCCTCTCCTCCAACAGGATTCATTTCGATATAAGTTTCTACAGAAAAGGTAGGAAAGTATCTCGAGATCATAGAGCGAATATTTTGTGTGATTTCATTTGCATGGTTAACTGATATATGATCTTCGACAGATATTTTAATAATAGAATTTAATTTATTCCCTCCTGATTTTCTTAATTTTATTTCCTCCACTCCATTTACATGTTCTAAATCGAAAATATTTAAACGAATTTCATCAAGTACTAATTTATCAATTGGATTAACATCTATCAGATCTTGGATTACGTCTTTTGTTAAATTTATAGCACTTATAATTATTATTATTGATAAAAGAATACTTAGGAAAGGATCAAGATAAATAATATGCGTAAAATACGCAAATCCAAGACTAACTATAACGATAATAGATCTTAATGAATCTTGAAATAAATTAAGCCCTTGAACTCGTAATGCTAAACTATTCTTAGTCCTCCCTTTCCATATTAAAATCCTTGAAAATACGATATTCACTGAAAATGATATACCTAATATTATTAATCCAGAACCTGGATGTTGTACAGTATATGTGGCTCCGATAATCGCTTCAATTGCATTGATAATTAAGAAAAAGTATACACTTATCAAAAAAATTCCTTGTATTAAGGCGGTTTTGTACTTTGATAGATTGAATAAATAGTTAAACCTACAAAAAAGATATCAATAATAGTATCAACAGACTCGGATAAAAAACTTAAACTATCTGTAATAATGACTCCAATAATTTTAAGAATTGACTGAAAAATAATAACAATTAATGAATATACAGCATATTTTATACGGGTGTCCATAAAATCACAATCTATGGATTAAATTAGATTGATTTCTTAAGAAGGTTTTAACCTAATAAAAATTAAATAAAAAATATGTTTTTGAGTAAATTAATTTTACCCTTTTTTTCTTGGTATCGCTAATTCGAGATCGGTAATGGGATAAGAAGAACATGTATGAATAAAATTAAACTTTTTATCTGCTTCTCTTCTCCCATCATTAATAGCAGTTACATAGACTTTTCCAGCAATTAACTGAGATCGACAAGATCCACATTCTCCAGACCTACATTTTGATGGAGGAGACATTTTCGCTCTTTCTAAAGCAACAAGAATCGTTTCATCACCCTTCGCAGGAATTTCTTTTATTAAACCACCAATTTTCACTTTTATAATAAACGTCTTATTTTTCATTTCCAATGGAAAATCCGGGAGGGTGAAAGGATTTTTTATTTCCCCAAAAAACTCTCTTCTAATTCTTTTGTAAGGTAGATTAAACTTTTTTAATTCTTCATCCACAAATTCATACATTACTTGAGGACCGCAAATAAAAAATGAACTCTCCTCAACATTTACATATTTCTGAATTATTTCTGAAGTGATAAATCCCGTTTCACATCCTTCTAAAGTAATTTCATCACAGCTTAATACAACTATCAATTTTATTTTATCTGGATAATTTCTTTCGAGTTCTTTTAATTCATCATAAAATATTATGTCTTGTTCATCGCTGGATCCATAAATTATGGTTAATTTAATATCTAAATTTCTTTCTATGATATCTCTTGCCATTGATCGAAATGGTGTGATTCCAGATCCTCCTGCAAGCCCCACCAAGATCCTTTTATCTCTAATGGGCTCATAATAGAAAAAACCTTCTGGACCAGATGATGATACTTTTGTTCCTAATTGCCAATTTTTAAATGCAAAATCAGTTAAGAAACCATCCTCTTCTTTTTTCATCGTTATTATATAAAAGCCTTTTAAAGCATCAGTTGGAGAGGAGGAAATTGAATAAGGTCTGGTTATTGGAGTGCCATTAACACCAACTTTTAAACTTAAATATTGACCTGCTCGAAAATAAGCAAGTTCCTTTGTTGAGGAATCGGGATCAGGTATCAGTTTAAATGATCTTGACGTTTTAGTTTCTTCAATTATATCATCTATTATTAAATATTGTGTATCTGGATGTAACTTTTGAGCTAGTTCATTTATAGGATCAGATTTGATTCGTTCTGATGATGCATTTTCGATTCTTTTTTTCCTTTCGGGAACTAATTTAGTAAATGCAAATAAATCTTTTGTATTACTTCTAATTTTAATGTCTAAACGTTCTCTCTTCTCATTCATTCAAATCACCTTCATTTTGTCTTAATCTCTGTAAAGTTAATAACGCAGAAGTTTCCCCATCTTTTAACGAACTACTATATCCATGACATCTACGTCCAAATCCTCCTGCAAATTCTAAACCGTTAATATGATTATCTTCCCCCATGCTCATCAATCTTGGAACTAAGGAATCCCAAGATTCGGGTTCATATCCATAAATTATACCATTATAGGTTCCCGTATATCTTGAATATGTCATAGGAGTAGCGATTTCAATTTCCTCAATATTATTCTTTATTGAGGTCCCTGTAGCTTTTTCGAAATGATCAATTAAACCTTCAGCGATTTCATTTTTTATCTTAAAATAATTTTGGGGTTTTATCCTTTCCCATGCTCCCGGAACAAATAAAGTAGTAATTGATATGATACATGTTCCTAGGGGAGAACAATCAGGAATTGCATTATTTAGACATATAGTTGCTTGTCCTGTTGGTACTTGAAGTTTACTCCAGCTATCATAAATATGGTCAGTATCCATTTTATCCATAATAAAATAACTATATTCTTTTAAACCTAATTCTTCAGTAGATTTATTTAATCCTAAATAAACAACGAACCCACTAAGACCATGGATTCTAGCATTTACTTCTTTATATGCTATTTCGGGTACTTCAGATTGCGGAAAAATTAGTTTATTATAAGTTAAAGTTGGAGAAGCATTTGATATTACATTGTTCGTTTTAATTTTATCTCCCTTTGATGTTTCAACACCTACTACATTGCCTTCATTGACTAAGATTTTGGTAACTTTAGTATTATATTCAATTTTCCCACCAAATTCTCTAATCTTTTTCTCCATTTCAGTTGTATATTCATGAGAACGTAGTTTAGGGATATATGCCTTTCTTGTGATATACAAATAAACCATTGAAGCAAAAATTGTGAAATTTAATCGTGTTGTGGGAATACCAAGATAACACCAGTACGCGTTTAAAATATCTCGAGCTCTTTTTGGAATATTTAATGCTTCTTGTACTTCTTCTACAGAATAAGAAGCTGTTTTAAGAAAATTTGAAAATTTCTTGACCAGAATTTTTTGATCCGGATTTCCATGGCTTCTTGCGATGTAATTAAATGCGTTTAAAATTTCTTCAGCAATTTTAAAGAAATTTTCTACCGATCCCCTACTCCCGGGTACTACTTCTTCAATTTTATTTAAATAATTCTTCAATCCGAATGGCATAGTTACATTTAATTTATAATCTGGATCTGTTAGGATTACTTTATAAGCTTCAGGAACTTCAATAAAGTCTGTGTCCATATGTAATTTATCTTTAAAAAGCTTTCTTATCCCTCCTTTATTATTTTCGGGCCCATAATCACACAATTCATGAAGTGATGCTTCAAATTCGAACCTTCCTCTCACAAAACTCGTTGCAAACCCTCCAGGAACATTATTTTGTTCCAATAAAATAACGTTAATACCATTCATCGCTAACTCAGCAGCAGCAGCTAAGCCTCCATTGCCAGCACCAACAATAACGATATCAAATTCTTCTGTAATTTTTTGATCATTACTAGTTTTAATCATTTTCTCTTCCAAATAAATTCATTAGTATATGGTTTATTGATTAAATAATCTAAAGATAATTAAACTAAGAATGTTACATTTTATTATCATTATCTTTAGATTATTTAATCAAAAACTAATATTAGCATTAAATTTAATTTCTTTATGAGATAAAATTAAATAGGAAATCAATAGAATATTTTTAGGTATGTGGATTCATTTATTCAATTTTAACTTTAATTGAATCAGATCAAGAAAAAAGAATTAAAATTAAATTATAGCATCTCTAAAAAGGCTTGTATTCGCGTTTTAAGTTGATTTATGTCTTCTGTGGAATAATCTGTGGTTATTGAAATTGTTTTAATTCCTTCCTTTTTCAATTCATCTTCAAATGAAATGGATTCAATCTCATAAGGTTGACAAAAAGACAAGGTATACAATATAACTCCATCAACATTATACTCGGTCACAAGGCGCTTTATATCTTTTAAACGGTTAGTATTTGGAGTAAAGCAAGCACAGTTAATTCCAAGATATCTATCAATAATAAGTTCAAGTAACTCATCTACCGTATCTCCTCTAATTGTTGAATATTCTGACTCAAAATATCGAGTACCTGTACATGTTTCTTCCGCAACTACAATTGCCCCACTTGTCTCTATTATGTGATGTATCTTCCAATTTGGGATGGCCATTGGTGTACCACTAATTAAAATTCTTTTTGTTCCTTTCTCAACAACTCCTATTCCATCTTTTATTCGACAACCAGGGCAACCCGGTCGGTAATCTGGTCCACAATCCAGAGACCGTCGTCGGTCACTTGCAGGCCGTTGGGAACAGCGTAAGGGGCACGAAAGAGTTTTTCAATTTTTCTGAAGTCAATTTATTTCCAGAAACCTCCTCAAGCTTAGAAATTAGATCCATTAATTCTTGTTTGTAATGGATTCTCGCTTGAGGGCGATCTTTACATTGAGGGGTCTCAATCACATAAACGGGTTTATCTTCAGAAAGTAATTCCCAAGCTTTCTTTTTACCGTCGCAAGTAGTTTCACCTATCAAAATATCAGCTGTTAGGTAGTAAGGGCAAATATTGCCAAATCCAAACCCCAATGCGGACTTAATGAGAGGACAAATATTAGTTGGTAATATATCATCAATGGCATAGTTAGAAAAGTTAGTTCCTCCACATAAGCCTATTCCTATACCATCTAATGCATTAATTATCTCATCAGGAATATATAAACAGAAAGTTCCTATAATGGGTTTACCTTCTTTTTTAGCTTTTATGATCTCATTTATCCTTATTCCATGAATATCCCCAACAACAAATTCAAAAAAATTCATTGAATCTGGACGATTATTTTGAGGATCAATATAAATTTCTTTATACACTTTTGGAAGAACTTCTAAAAGTTGATCATGCTTCTCTATATCGATTCCTAATTTGTTCCACATTGGATACCAATTCGGTTTCTCTTCAATCATTTTTCAATCTCTTTTAAATTACAATTCTTAGGCTTTATTGATATATATTGAAATTTAAGTAACCTATTAATATTTTCGAATATTATTATCGAAATAATCGATATATCAAATAAAATTGATGAAAAAATTAAATGAAATAATATAACCAATATAGAATGAAAATAATCCAAAGGAAATTGATACAATTATATAGATAATACCTAACTTGTAACCCTTAACCTTTAAGTCATGAAAATCATGAATGAATCCAGAAAATGTGGTAAATCCAGAAACAAAACCACAAATAAGGTAATCCCATAATGAATGATTTGAAATGAAGGATTGAAAAAATAATCCCATTAAACTACAACCTACAATATTGATTAAAAAATTTGTATAATATGATTTTCCTTTGAATAAGTTTATTAAACTATTACTTTCGGACAAAAAAGTTCTTAATATTGCCCCTAGCATTCCACTTATTCCCATAAATATAATTCTTATCAGATTTAAATTCATAATAGTCTTTACTCCTATTTTATCTTTTTCCCTAAATAAGTTCCAATTTGATAAAAGAAAATACTGGCAAGACTATAAATCAAAAGAAAGCCTAACCCGAATATGAAAGTATGTTGAGTAAATAAAAAATAGAAGTCTAATTCAAACATAGCAAATGTCGTGTATGCTCCAAAAAATCCGTTTAAAAAGTCTTTACGAAATATATTGTTGATTTTATGAAAGTGAACGAAAAATCCATATCCCAAACATCCTGTTATGTTAATTAATAATGTAAGATAATAAGATTGACAAAAGATCAATTCGGAAAGAATGAAAAAGGACAATAGTCTAGATATTGCTCCAAGAAATCCAAATAGACTAATCCTAAACACTTTTGCATTAATAATAGATTTTATCATTAAGTTTATCCCAATCAATAGCTTTACTAATTGGTAGGAATTATTAGCTTTAAGCAGTTTCAAAATAACTTTGAGGCGAATTCCATCACCTAAATAGAAGCTATTATCCGAAACATTGAAAAGGAGGTTCAGACATTAGTCTTGGAGAGCTTCATCTCCAATTATTAACATGTTTCTTTTAATTAAAACTTTTTCATAGTTATATTCATTTTTAAAGTGAAAATTGCATTAAAAAGCGAATTAAATCTTTCGAGGATTCGCATAACAATAAGTACAGTTATGTTTACAACGAAAAACTCCATTATATCCTCCGATGTCTTTAGATTTATTACAACCACAACTTTTTCTTTGACCATAGTCCTTTTTCTTAGTTAATGGTATATTAATAATTTCTTCAATCACTCTAGCATCAATACAATGTGCTTGAATAATACCATCAATTTTTAGTAATTCTGGTTGACAACAAGCTTGTAAACTCACATTATTTTCTTTGGTTATATTTAATAATTTTTCTAATATTTTTTGTTTAACCTTAAAAGGAGGATCTATGGGAGAAAAACCTCTCGATGTCATTCTTTTTGCCACTTTAGGATAGATTGTAGCAAAAGAGAATATTACCTTATCTATTCCTAATTGAGAAATATTTTTAATGATATATTCGAACTTATTTAGATTACTTCTTATAGTTGGATCTTCTTCTCTTTTATAAAATACAATTGGATCATACCTTATATTAATTGGGAGGGTTCCAAACTCATTAATTAACCATTTAAGTTGGACAAATCTTTTCTCTAAAGAAATTTTCAGATTTTTTTCTAATTCAGAGGGAGAATTAATTGTAAATTGGAAAAAATGACCTTTATATAAATTAAAGAGATTTCTATTTTTTGTATAAGTCTCAATCCATTTTTCGAAATTTTTACTCCACCAAACCCAACACTTTACATCATTTGGATTTAATGATACACGAGAGACTTGGGTTTTATTAAAAGGATTGACAACATCAACATATCCCTTTTTTATTTTTTCAAGAAGCCAATCCATTAGAAAGGCTGGAATATCAGTTCGCCTTGAACAGGAGATGATATCAGATTTATAAATTTTTTTAGTATGATCCATTTTGTGAAAATTAATCTCATTAATTCTCTATATTTTCATTTATTTTATATGAATCATTAAATTTCTATTTTACAATCTTCTCTTACTGTTTGAATATTAGTTTGATTTAAATCAATAAAAAGAAAGAATATAAGAAATTATATTATTTCACAACTGGATAGCCCGCTTTATTCCACGCTTTCATACTTCCAAGTACACTATAAACATTTCCAAAACCGTTTCTTCTCAATATACTAGCTGCAAAACTTGCACGTGTTCCATTTCCACATAGAGTAACAATTGTTTTATCTTTAGATAATTCATCGACATTATTTTCAAGATTTCCGATATAAATGTTTTTAGCACCTTTTACATGACCCTTTCTCCATTCATCTTCATTTCTTACATCTAAAACAGTAATATCTTTTCCATTTTCTAACCATTTCTTTAAATCCTCTGCAGTTAATAACGGAATCGATTCAGTAGGAAGACTTACTGAATACCAAGAGACTATACCTCCCACAAGATATCCCTTAATACGGTCATATCCTAATCTTAAAAGGTATTTATCAGCAATTTCTAACTCCTTATAGCCATCAACTATAAGTAAAACATCTTCATCATAGGAAAGTATCATTCCTATCCAAAGAGGGATTCCTTCTAATAATATATTATAAGATCCTTTTATATGAGCTCCACCAAAAGGAGCTGGTTCTCTCGTATCTATAACTATCGCTCCATTCTCCATATAGTTTTTGAATTCTTTAGGAAGCATTGGTTTTGCCTTTTTCCTTGTTCTTAGTAATGGGGCTCCTTTTAAGTTATACTCTTCCATTTTTTTAAAATAAGGGGAAAAGAAGTGTTGTTCTTCCATTTTATAATTTAAAAATTTTTCTTTATCAGTGATTTGAAGAATTGGGTTTTGCAATCTTTCCAATCCAATAGTACTTAATTCTCGTGAACTGATATTTCCTCCACACACTGACCCTTCTCCATGAGCTGGACAAATAATAGCTTGATCCCCCAGAGGTAAGATTTTATTAAATAAGCTTTCATAAAGATTTGAGGCCATACGTCTAGCTTCAGTAGGTCCATACATATCTGTACGCCCTACATCGCCTATAAACAGAGCATCACCTGTAAATACCATAATTGGTTCTAATCCAGATGTAATGTCATATAAGACATATGACATGCTCTCATCAGTGTGTCCGGGGGTATGTATTGCTTTTACTTTTAAATTTCCCACCTCAAATTTTTGTCCGTCATTAACAGTATTTCCATATTCCCAATCTAAACCTGGTCCATGGTATATTTTTGCATCTCCTATTTGTGTTAATTCCTTTGAACCAATTACATAATCTTCATTTCTATGAGTCTCAAAAACATATTTAATTGTAGAACCAACATTGTAAACCATTTCAACATAAATATCGCAGTCTCTTCTAGGATCTACTACAAATGCTTCATTTTCAGAGGAAACGAAATATGAAAAATGTGCTAATCCATTGGACTTAATTCTTTTAAAAATCACAATATTCACCCAATATACATTTCAGATATTCTAAAGCAAATAATCTTAAAGAATTTAATAATTCATCTCATTAGAAGACTAGTGTTTTATAATGAAAAAAAGTCTTCTTTTACTATTTAGGAAAAAATATAATATTGGCAGTAAACTCATATGGATCATCGACATATATTTCCATATCATTTATCCAGGCTGAAGGCGTATTCCAGAATTCATAATCATAAGGTACTATTGGATCTGGAAATACCTGATGTTTCATAGCCGTTTTAAACTTTACATATATCATTAGTTTATAATCTGCTTCAAGAATTCCGCCCCATGCTATTTCTAAATTGATGTCGATTAATGCTTTTGATGGATCATCATTATGTATGCTCACAGAAATTCCCGGATTATGTGTTATAACGGTTGCGTAACCGTCAGGATCAACCACAACAATTTCAATTCCCCCTCCAAGATGGTCTGGATTAATATCAAACTCTTTATCGAAGTTATCTTCAATGAATATAGTCGAAACAGGACCTGTTATTGTAGTAACCCCATAAATCTGACCTGGATTAGTACTTTTTACTGTACTAGTCTTTTCATGCACTACTAGATCCACAATATAGTTTCCATCAACATCTTGTGGAATTAAATCTCCAAGAACGGCAGGATCCTGTACTATATATTCATCTCCACTGCATGGAATTCCATCAGGATCTTCCCAGTGAAATGGTGTAAAATCTACATTAGTATATCTGAAATCCTTTTCTATTGTAAATAATTCTGCAGCATATAATAGAGGAACAAATTCCGCTCCCCATCCCCCACTTCCTTCAACTACGGAAACAATATCATCGCTAAAAATTCCAAATAGGTGGCCTCCTATTCCACTTGGTGGTGTATATTTATAAAACTCATTTTCATTAAGAACTCCTGACCACATTATTGTTCCTGTATCCATATCCTTTATTTCGACATTCGTATCTTCATTATATGCATAAATCCATATACTTCCAATCGTACCTGGTGGATATTCCCGAGCATAAGTATAAAACTTTGTACCAACTCCCGTACCTGTTTCATCTGGAACTGTCAACAGTCCATAATAGTCATATAACCAGTATGGTTCATCGCTAACTGTTATAATTCCAGTGCTTATAACTTCAATATAGGTATTTACTCCTATTGTTGAATAATCAAGGTTCAACCACTCTCCATCATTGAGAGTACCAGACCAAATTGTGCTTCCACCGATGTATTTTACGGTTATATCATTGCTTTCTTCATAAGAATGAATATGTAGGTTATCTCCTCCACCATACCATCCCGCAAATAGATAAAAGTGAGTTCCAGACCATAATCCCGATTCATCAGGAACAAAAAAACAACGATCACTATAACATTGAACAGAAATGGGTTGATCACTTGTAAAATGTAACCATTCACTGGACCATGAGGGATATGGTTTGTAGTAGTGCTCTCCTGGACCTCCCAAGGAAAAATCGTCAAGATATACCCAGGAATCACTTATTTCATCCCAATATTCAGCATAAACATTTGTAATTCCTGAACTATAAGCAAATACTATTACATCTTGATCTCGGGCAGTATATGTATAAAATTCATTTGCAACTCCACGATAGGAATCATCTGCTGAAAAATAGCCACAAACATAATTATTTATAGGATCCCCAGTCATAACAGAGTATGGCTTATTTCCAATTATAGAATATACTCCTTCTCCCGGTTGATAATATTCGTGTTCCCCTTTATCCAAAACTCCAGTTATAATTTCAACTCCAGTAGAGTCAAAAATACTATATTCTAATCCATCATTATAGGAGAAAATAATAATGTCATGCAAGGTAAAGAAACCTGCTTTATATTCACTAGAATCAGGTGAGGCATAACTTAATTCAGGATTTATCGTAAAGCAAAGACCTCCAATCATGCAAAATACCAAAATTAAAATTGCCTTATTTTTCATACCTATTCCTCCTTTTTTAAATAAAAATTTTTATTTTGAGTAAAACCTCTCTTAGTAATCCTTATTAATCGTTGAAAATAACCATTGGATTTCACTCAAATAATTTTTTTGTATCTTAAAATTTTATTATAAGATTCACCATAACAAATTATGGTTCATAACCAATTGAGAATGAATCCAATATAAAGCTATAAGGACAAAATTTTTACAAAAAAGTAAAATTTATATTTGATTCAAATCCAATAATGATTTGCATCTAATATAATTATTATACTTTTTATCGATGGTTGGTTCGATTGCTTAAGAATCAAATTATTGATACAAGATTTGGTTTAAATCATCCAAGTGTTCAAAATGTTCTGAAAATTGCGGAACGTATTATAGAGCATAATAAGACTTTAAATACGAAGAATTTATATGATATCGCCAAAAATGAATTAAATATTCCAAAAAAGGGGTTATTAAAAATCATTACTTATCTTTTGAATAATAATATTCTAATTGAGGGTTCGAAATATACAAGAGAATCTGTTCTTAATAATACAAATAGAGTAAAAGTTTTAAAATTCATTGAAAATAATATAGGCTCACATTTTTCTCCATTGAGAGATCTTTTAGCAAGAGATAGAAAAGTGGATTCAGGCAGTTCTGGGCAACTTTTATGGCATTTAGAAATGTTAATTAAATTTAATTATATTAAAAAGATCAAGATTGGAAATTATTCCGTTTTTATTCCAGTTGGTTTGGACGAAGATAAAGCTAAAATATCATTGTTTTTAAAAGATTACCTTTCAAGTAAAATATTAGAATTATTAATAAAAAATAAGAAACTGAAACAAAAAAACATTTATAAGTTAATAGGAGTACA
>JARRLT010000184.1:0-13790 GCA_037386725.1 Promethearchaeota archaeon | reverse complement strand
GCTACGTGCCGGGCAAGCGGAAGAAGATGAGCTTCTACCGGGTCATGCTCCGGGGCATGATCTCGAGGATCCTCCTGTCCGATCCGGCGTTGATTGTTAAATAGATTATTACAACCAGAGCAAAGAGAGTAAAAATAATTTAGCTAACAATAGAATTCACAATAAACATAGTAACACCAAAATGAGATTAATAGTAAAATTAATCATTTCAATGTAAATCCTTAATCCTCTAAGACTTTATTTCTATAGAGGTCAGGATCAACAACTGAAATCATATCTTCTAAATTGAGATCGATACCAAGAAATTTTTTAATTTTCTTAATTTCTTTTCTTGGATGCTTTATAACATCAGTATAATGAATAGATAGCATATCTATATCATCTTTATTATCAATCCATCTCTTTATCTCCTTCACTTCTTTCTTAAAAGCTTCAGCTATAACTTTTGGATATGCGTCTTTATTTTTTCCTAACATTTTTTGCTGTGATCGAATTATTTCCTTCATGCTTCGATCCATAAAAACTATTTTATACTTATTACATCCTGGTAAATGCTTTAAGAGATGAGATATAACTTTTACAGCTTTTCCTGCTGCATTATCTAGACATGAATTATCGCGATCTAATTTTTTAACCGCCTCAAGTTCATAATAGCCTTTTGGATTATCTTCATCTGCTTCTCTTTTGAAATCTGCCAATATTTCTAAGCCACCTGCTTCTAAGATCTGCATCATCATAGAGGTTCCAGATCGAGGCAAACCAGATACGATAACTACAGTTTTTTCCTTTTCCAAAATTTCTTTAATTATTGAAGTTGTCATCTTTAACTATTACAAATTTTAAGTATATATTTATTTGAAGTATTTATTATATAATATCATTATCGATACAAAGATAATATCAAAATATCAAATATTCTTAAACCATTTAACTTTTTCTAAAATCTGTAAGATTATAATTTTTCCTTCTTTTATTAAATTATGATTATCATCCAGATTTTATGGTACATTTTTATCATAGCACTGATTATTATATTGAGTTTCCTTTTCATATTGCTCGTTGTTGCTAAAATTGTTAGAAAAATTCATCCTTTTCCTATTCCTGCATTTCTTACTCGATTAATTGATAATCCAATTCGAAGGAAATTTATGCAGCAACCTGAAAAACTTGCTGATAGACTTGATCTTAAACCAGGAATGACAGTAATAGAAGTTGGTCCAGGAAAAGGAAATTATACTAAAGCGATTGCCAAAAAAGTATCCTCTGATGGAAGAGTATATGCAATTGATATTCAAGAATGGGTAATAGAAAAATTAAAGAAAAGATTAGAAGAAGAGAATATAAAAAATATTGAACCTAAAATTGATGATGCTTATGCTCTCTCTTTTCAAGATAATAGTATTGATAGAATATTCCTAAATACGTGTCTCCCTGAAATTCCAGAACCTGTGAGGGCTCTAAAAGAATTTAGAAGGGTTTTAAAAAAGGGAGGATTTGTCTCGATGAGTGAATTATTTCTGGATCCTGATTATCCATTCAGGAGTACTGAAAAACGCTGGGCTAAAGAGGCTGGTTTAGATTTAAAAAGAAAATTTTTAATTAATGAGTAAAGCTAAATACTCTACTTATAAACTGATTCCTATACCTCATCTTTAGTTTCTATGGGTTTCTTTCTTATAAAATATATTCCGAATAAGAGCATTATAATGGCAATAACATCATCAACGTATGATTGACTAATAATCGGTATAAAGATAACTAACCACCCAACAATTCTTAAAATTACCAAAGTTAATCCTATAATAACTGAAGTAGCTCCTATCCATAGATTTTTGCCCTCTAATTTTCTTATTCCTTTAGAAGTTGCTTCATATGTTACGTATGAAAGTATTATAATCCCTAAAACATATGAATATATGTATATAAAGACACTTAAACCATAATACACATACGGAATGATATAAGAACCTAAAATCATTATAAGCCCCATTAGAAACATTGAAGATTCCCATTTTGACTTTCTTGATACAAACACTTTTAATTACCTGAATTTTAGTTATGTTATTAATATAAATTAGGATAATTTAAAATTTGCGAAAAGAAGGTTTTAGATGATCCAAAGTTGATATTAAAAAGATTATCTAAATATTTCCCCATTTTAAAGATATAGGGCTTCATAATTTCGATGTAGCCTAATAGGCGTAATGCATTCTATACATTCATAAATACTTAGTATTAACACTTCAATTAGGTGCAATAATCTCCAAAGTTTTATTTTTCCAAAAGAAGAATATATTTTCATACAGTTTTCCAAAGTTAGAGAATGATTTTTTTCAGATTTAAAAAAGGGATTCTATTAAACAAAATTTTTCCTATTCTTCATTCATTTTTTCATTGTTAACGAAGAATTCAATAAAATCATCAGTATATTTTTTAATTAAATCAATAGTTCCATTTTCTAATGAAAGGTTTACCAAATTTAATTTTAAATGGAGTAAAGGGGGAAAAACTATATTAGCTTTTACATTATCTTTAAGAAATCTAGCCCATAAAGGTTGAACTGAAGTTTGAGTTGATGTCGATGTCACATAAAACACTGAAATTGCTTTTAAATTAAGATTCAATTTACACGAAATCTCGCAGTATTTGAGTAACCAATTCTGAATTTCCAAACTTGGAATTTCATTATTTATGAGATCTCCAATAATTAAGTAATGTAAACTTTCTTCAACTAAAAATGAAGGATTAATCTTTATAGCATTTCCTACCGATACATCAATATACTCATCAAATCGATCTTGAAGCATTTCAGCGATTATCTTTAAAAAACCGATACCATCCTTATATATTATCCATACTTTCAGATTTATCACCTTATAACATTGAAATAAAAGATAGATTTTACCTATCATACAATTTCAAACCAACAACATATACCCCAAAAGTTATAGCTGCAATAACACCAAGTTGAAACCAAATAATTGGATCCGCTAAAGTCCCACCAAAGAAAATTCTGTAAAGGGGTTCTGTAACATATTGACTTGGCATAGCATAACCGACTATTTTTGCGGCATCTCCCATGTAAATAAATGATGCAAACAACTGTTGGGGTACAATAAAAATAAACGCTAAACTTCCTGCTGCTCTAGAATTTTTGGCAACTTTAGCAGTAATCAGCCCAAATCCTACTGAACAAAATGATAGAAAAATCATAAACACAAACACCATAATTAACCCTTCAACAGTGATTATCGGTCTAAATCCCATTAAAATTGCGGTTATCAATATTATAACGGTTTGAATTAGGGGGACAACTGTATAAGCTAACATCTGTCCGATCAAATATTCTCCAGAACTTAATGGAGTTGTATTCATTCTTCTCAGCACTCCAGTATCGCGATCACTGGTAATAGATGAAGCATATGTAAATATAGTTAGGATTCCAGCATATGCAAATAAGCCTGGAACCATATATTCAAAAATACTTCTTGGATTTCCGTATCCGTCAGGACCCCATGCATAGATATTATTCAGTGCAAATCCCAAAATAACTACAAGCATCGCAACAAAAAATATCGAGATTATTAAATACATGGGTGTTCTTAGAAGTTTCTTTACTTCCATTTTAAAAACAGTCATAATCCTACTTCCATTCAATATTATATCCCCTCCAATATTCTTCTTCCAGTTATTTCTAAAAACACTTCTTCTAAATTTTTAGCATTATATTCTTCCATCAATTTTTTGGGAGAGTCTAAAGCTACTAATTTACCAAGATCAATAATTGCAACTTTATCACATAAAGCCTCAGCTTCTTCAATATAATGGGTTGTTAATATGATTGTTCTATTTTGATTTTTAAGGGAATGAATAAATTCCCATGTTTTTCTGCGGACACGAGGATCCATTCCAACCGTTGGTTCATCCAAAAAGAGGATTTTAGGCTTATTAATTAGCGCTACAATTAAATTTAATTGTCTTAACATTCCTCCACTATTTTTCGACATCAAATGCATATTTCCAAAATACTCAATGTTTTCACGACCTGTAAGAAATGGAAACACTGCGGGTTCTTGTGGGCAAATACTAATCAATCCTTTAATTTTATTAAGATTTTTCTTTACATCATGACCTCCAACAATTGCTGTTCCTTCTGTAGGTTTTAATAGACCACATAACATATTTATTGTAGTCGTCTTACCGGCTCCATTTGGTCCTAAAAGTCCAAATAATTCTCCTTTTTTTACATGAAAAGAAATTCCATCAACAGCTTTGATATCCCTAAAAGCTTTCTTACTAGTATACGTTTTTCTTAAATTTTTGACTTTAATTGCAAATGAATTATCGCCCTCAATGTTAATTTCAGAGTTTTTTGATTTTATAATTTTTATTCACCATTTTTAAACTTCTTATTATTAATTTAAAACAGATTAGGTTTCTAATAAGAAGATGTTCGCTCCTATAGAAAAAAATATGATTAGAGATGGTTTTAATCTTTAATTAGAAAAGATCGATTATTTAACAATAAAATAATGCAATTGCTTTATTTAGAAATACTATTAAATCCTCAATTTTATTCTCAAATGAATATATAGTGGAATTAAAAGTACCAATATGTTTTCCATTTAGTTGAAATTTGGGGATAACTTTTAGCTTCAAAAATATGGTGTTCTAAGAAGTTAATCTGCCTATCAAACATTAATCTTTTAAGTATGTTTACGATTAAATCGTTATTATTAAAATAAGGAATCTGAATTCATTAACAGATATGTCTTTAATTTGGAATATTATTCATATTTTATTCGTCCATTTTTATTACTAATTTTCCTTTACAATGCCCTTTCTCAAAATAACGAAAAACTTCTGTAATTTTACTCAATGGATAACGTTTGTCTATGATGGGGATTAATTTACCAGTTTCAAATAATTCAATAATAAAATTTATGTCTTCCTTCTTATTTGGTTTCCACGCTGTTATGCTCATTCTCTTACTCCCAAATAATGAAAAAATTGGTCCAAAAAATAAAACTTGTAGAATTGTCTTCCAAGATCCTCCAACTATTCTATAAATACCTTTAGGATTTAAAGACCGCTTGTAATCAAAAATTGAATGATGTGCTGCCATATCAAGAATCAAATCATATGTTTTACCCTTTTTGGTGAAATTTTCTTCAGTATAATCAATAACATAGTCAGCACCAGTAGATCTTATTATGTCTACTTTTTCTGTACTATCCACCCCAGTAACTTCTGCTCCAAATACTTTAGCAATCTGTATGGCAAAAGATCCCATTCCACCCCCTGCTCCATTAATTAATACTGCTTGTCCTGGTCGAAACCTAGGGATCTGCTCTTTATTACAAAGACCTTGCAATGCAGCTACGGCTGCTTGAGGTATGGTTGCTGCTTGCTCGAATGTCATTTTAGCTGGTTTAAGAGTCAAATTACTTTCGGGAACACATACATACTCTGCGAAGGCACCATAATCAGGGAAAGATTTATCAGCAAATATCTCATCTCCTTGCTGAAATTGTTTTACATTTCGGCCGACAGATTCAATTGTTCCTGCTATATCAGATCCTAAAATCTTAAATCTTGGTTTTCTAAGTCCTCCGAAGCGGACGATTGGTGTCCCCCGCAAGCAATCATAATCAGCTGAATTAATGGTTGATGCGTGAATTTTTACTAAAACTTCATCATCCTTGGGAGTAGGTTTTTCTACTTCCCTAAACTGAAGAACATCTGCACTCCCATATTTTGGGCATATAATCGCTTTCATTATTAATCCACAATTTTAATTACTACATTTCCCTTTTTATGTCCTTTATCAACATAGGTATGAGCTTCGGCAATCTTTTCCAAAGGATAACTTCTATCTATAACTGGTTTTAACTTTCCTTTCTCATAAAGATCTCCTAAGAAAATTAAATCTTCAGCTTTTTCTCGATATGAACCCTTTAAAACTGAAACAAAGTTTCCTTTTGGAGAGAGTAATTTTTTACAATCTGAAGATGAAGCTTTTCCAACGGCGTCAAAAACAAGATCATAAAGTGCTCCATTTTCAGTAAAATCCTCTTTAGTGTAATCTATTACTCTATCAGCTCCCAGAGACTTTATTATTTCTAAATTCCTTGTACTACATACTGCAGTTACCTCTGTTCCGAAATATTTAGCAAGTTGTACAGCAAAGGTACCATTACTTCCAGAAGCTCCATAGATAAGAACTTTTTGTCCACTTTTTATATTTCCTTTTCTTAGGTAATTCAATGCAGTACACCCCCCAATAGGGATAACAGCGGCTTCCCCAAAACTCATACTAGTCGGTTTTATTGCCACCATTCCTTTCTTCCATTCTTCGGGTATGCATACATATTCAGCATAGGTGCCAAAAAATAATCCTGTTGTTGTTCCAAAAACATGGTCACCTTTCTTAAAAAGTGTTACATCTTTTCCAACTGCTTCAATTTCTCCAGAAAATTCATATCCGATTATGGTTCTTTTTGGCTTTCTTAGACCATACATTAATCGTAGCGCAAGAGTATAAATTTTTTTATCTGGGTGTTTACCACTTCGGACTAATCTTGCTGCGTAATTTACAGTTGTCGCATATACTTTTACCAAAATTTCATTGCCTTTGGGAATTGATTTATCTACTTCTTTGAGTTGGAGAACCTCTGGAGGCCCATATTTTGTGTATACAACTGCTCTCATTATTAATCACCAATTTTTATTATTACATTTCCCTTTTTGTGCCCCTTTTCAACATATTTATGAGCTTCAACAATTTCTTCTAACGAATAGATTCTATCTATAGTTGATTTTAAATTTCCATTCTCAATTAATTCCTTGAGAAATGTCAAATCTTCAGTTTTTAATTTATTTGGAGTATCTTTTATAACATTAAGATAAATACCTGACCTCTTGAGTGCATTTTTACTATAAGAAGCTGAAAGTAGGGCTACAGCATCAAAAATAACATCATATTTAATTGCACCTTGAACAAAATCTTCATGAGTATAATCTATGACTTTGTCTGCCCCTAAAGATTTTACCATTTCTAAATTAGTTTCGCTACAAACCCCAGTGACCTCTGCTCCAAAATACTTGGCAAGTTGTACCGCAAAAGTACCAACACTTCCTGAAGCCCCATAAATCAAAACCTTATGTCCACTCTGAATATTTGCTTTTCTAAGTACTGTCAATGCTGTAACTCCACCTGAAGCAAAACCACCAGCAGCTTCTTCAAAGTTAATGTTATTTGGTTTTAAAACCAATATTCCATTTTCAGGTAAACATTTATACTCAGCATAAGCACCAAATTTGAATTCGGTAGAACCAAAAACAGCATCTGCTTTCTTATATGACTTTACATCATCTCCAACAGCTTCAATTTCGCCCGATAATTCCATACCTAGCACAGATCTTTTTGGTTTTCTAACACCTAACATTAAGTGTAGCATGAGGGTCTGAAATTTCGAAGTTGGATGTTTACCACTTCGAACTATTACATCTCCTCTCGTTACTGAAGTTGCGTGTACCTTAATTAATACTTCATTCGGTTTAGGAGAAGGTTTTTCTATTTCTTTTATTTTAAGAACTTCTGGTGGACCAAATCTTTCATATACTACTACTTTCATATAATTTTATCCCAATTTATTTTTTCTCTATTCATGAAATGTATTTACATATGTGAAAAAATTAATAGCCAACCTCCTAAAACTAATTCAAAAAAGAGAACTAAAAGACCTCCAATATTCCATAAGATTCTAAAATTTGATTTTAAATGAAATAATCCATTACCAAAGCCATAGATAATACTAGCAATAATTCCAAACCATCCGATAATTGGAGGTAAAACTCCATAGATGATAAATAAGAGTGAATATGCGAAGGTACCAATGGAAAATAAGATTTGAGCAAATAAAAATCTAGAAGCTTTTATTTTGAGAATACTACGGCCTAAATCAATAAATTCTTCTTTTTCTTTAACATTATTACTTGAATATTTTGTTGCTAAATTGAGAAGACTCCAATAACTTTTTTTATCGTAAATTTGAATCAAGCCTTCTCCAATTCTAGAGATACACCATACAATTCCAAGTATTGGGTTATAGGAACCAAAAGCAATAAACAATATTATAGCAAGAGAAATTATACTAAAATGCTCTATGAGGATTAACATAACTCCAACTTTAAATTTAGTGGGATCCTTGTTAATCTTTTGCAATTGCGCTTCTGAACCTACATCACCAATGGTTTTATATCCAAAAATACTTGCCATAAGATTTGTGATTATAATAAACAGAAAGAGAAAGCCAGCGATTCTTTCAATAATTACTAAAAAAAATTAGACATTTAGCACATTCAATTGCTTTCATATGTATTCTTCCAGAGGTTGACATTTTAATATATTCAACTCTTTAATTCTTTTCACATAAAAGTCTAATTATAATTGTATAATAGATTGGAGACTCTAATAAGACTTTGTTCACTACTATAGAAAAAATTGAATATAAGGTTCTTTTAGTTTTAAATTTAAAGAAATATAAAACTATCGTTAGAATCAAAACTTTAAATATGATGAATAAATCAAGAATAAAGATAATATCTGTATTTTCCCACTCAAAAGAAATACCAAAATTTTTACTTTTTAGTTGAAATCTAGGAATAGAATTAAACTTGTTTTATTTAGTTCTGAGTAATTGATCGACCCAACACTCATACCATTTTATGGATAAAAAAATATGTGGAATAACATCCTTAAAACCTTCTGTTAGTAGATCCTTCTGAATTTTTTGGGAATTTTGAGCTGTTTTTGCCCAGGATGTTATTGTAATGAAATTAGGGATATTACTATAAGTATAAGAGTGAAAAATATTTTGAGAATACTTTTCGTTAATATACTGAAATGTAGAATTCATATCAGTTCCTTCATTTAAATGTAAGTGAAAAACTGTAATAAAACTATTTTCATACAATGGAGTATAATCAATAGAAAAAGTTGCCAAATTATTCTCAATCATTCGATTTAGTCGCTTTCTCACAGTTTTAGCAGAAAGTCCGACATCATCAGCTATATCTGTAATAGATTTCCTTGAATCTCTATTTAGAGTCTTTAAAATTTTATAATCAATACTAGTGAGTGGTTCTGGTATTGTTTCGTATGGGACATTTATAATTCCTACTGTGGGTTGACTTATTTGAGCAGTATTTGAAACAAATGTACTATATTCTTGGAGTTCAGATATATTTCTTAGAAATCCAGATATATAGAGAAACTTGCCCCCTGTAATTCCAACAAACTCGGTATTCTCATGTTGACCAAGCTCTTTGCTAACTGTTTCCATAGATTTTGCTTTAGAAGTCCCAAAAATAATAGTCCACAAGCTTTTTAATGCTAAGACAGTTGGTCTTGCAGTATAGGCATTAATAATCCCAGTGTCTTCAAGACTTTTAATTCGTTTATGGATAGCACTAACTGACATATCAATTTCCTCAGCTAATTCCCTATAAAAAAACCTAACAATGAATTTATAAGTGTAAAATTAAATCATCCTTATTATTTATATTTTAAACTATTTAGAATATCTATTCAATAAACAAACTATTATATTTAATTTGTCAAAAATCTCAAATTATTTTATAAAATAAATTAGATCTGATTTTCATCAATATTCATATTTTAAATAATTAGAATTCTAAATCTAAGATTTCAATAATATGAATTTCAACATATAAATAAGTATATCTCTTTATCAAAAAAAGGAAAATAATTAAATTATAATTAACTTACTCCTTCCCTCGAATTAACTTAACTAGAAAAATTATTATAAAAATAGCACCAATCGTAACACATAGAATTGGAATCACCTCAGTAATAATCCCTATAGCAAATCCTTCCACTGTATTAATAGCATCAATAAAATCCTGCCAACTGGAAATATTAGGGAAATACCATCCAAATAAAGGTGGAAGTATAAACATATTTACTATAAAAATTATAATCAGTATTATTCCAATTATTAATGCTGTCCACTTTTTCATATAATTCTACTCCGGATATTTATTTAAAAAAATTATTTTAGGTTCCTAATTTGCCTTGCTTTAGACTTTTTCTTTGGATTTTGTACTTAGCCTAAGAAAACCTCCGGATAATACCCCAAATATTATTGTAAGGGAAATAGCAACAAAGAGAAATACCATATTCCCTGCACCGAGAAAAGCAAAAGCTAACCAAACGACCGCAATTGCTGCACCGAATAATTCACCAACTAATCTTTTATAATTATACAAATCTTTCACTCTCCAAACTCATTTTATATATTTTAAATATTATTAATGATAACGATTGGGATTCTAATAAGACCATGTTCACTACTATAGAAATAAAGATTCACTATGAGCCTTTTTCATTTTAAATTCAAAAAATTAATTATTTATATTAGCTCTTATGGAGGATAAAATGACAAAATCATCAATAAAATCCAAAATTTTCTAAGGTTTGTATTTTAATATTAAGAAGTATTTGCATTATTCAATTTAAGGACTATATATCTGTTTAAATATGCTTGAAAGTTTAAATAAAATCGATTGGAAAAATTTAGAACATGCTTATGGTGAAGCATCTGATGTTCCTCAACTCATAAGAGATTTGGCTTCAAAAGATCCAGATCTAAGGGATCATGCATTTTATGAGTTATATGGAAATATATATCATCAAGGGACACGATATCAAGCAACTCCCTATGCAATTCCTTTCATTTTTGAATTAATTCAAGAACCAGATGTTCCAGAAAAAGCAGATTTGATTAGATTTACTATTGACCTAGCTTTGGGGTATCCAGAATCATATCTACCTAAAGGACCAAATATAGAGCATTGGGTACTTAAAGTAGATCAATTGAAAGAAGAAGCAAAAAGTGAGGATTCAGAGGATAAGGATGGGGATTGGCTTAAACACATTGATTCATTTATAGACTCGTATAAAGTGGTTTTAAAGGAAATCTCAACTTATTATAAATGTTTGGAAAGTAATGATATTGATATTAAGATTATGGCAATATATGCTATTGCTTGGTTTAGGGAAGAAGCAAAAAGTTCAATACCAAAAATTCGAAATCTAATTAAAAAGGAAACTGGAGAAAAGATACTTGCAAATTCCTTAATTTGTTTGTCTATGTTAGACTCTTATTTAGAAGATAAGACTGATGAACAAATATTTAGAAAATATTTTTCAGAAAATGATTCGCTATTAGTTAAAATGTCAGCATCTATTGCTCTCATGAACATTCTAGAAGAAGAAATTGATATCGGACCTATCAATTACATTTTGAAAGAGATCCCTAATATCGTTGAATTAACCCTCTCTCCTTATGAATTTCCATGGAATGACGGAGAATTACTAGGTTTTGTCTCGGAAATTATTAAATATAGCGCAGTTCATGCTCCTGAAAAAGTTATTCCTGATTTAACAGAAATTTTCGCTAAAGTGAAAGGGATAAAAGCATTTAATGTAATGTATTCATTACTTTGGATAGTATTTCCGGAGTTTCCAGACCAAGGTGGATGGACGTTAAAGATTTTGAATAAATATCAAAAAATGGTACTTAAAGCATTAGCAGATAATTCAAGGCTCTGGGAAGACAAGGATATAGAACCTACTGGTTTTATTGAACTTTTAAGGGAGTATAAGTTACCAACTACCCAAGCAGGACTTAGAAGGCTTTTAAAAATAAAGTCTTAATAGACTTCAAATTATTTTAATTCCCTCCAAAAGGAGGTTTTGTTGCAGATCACTCTTATTATAAAAATTAAATTATTGCAATTAACGTTTTTATGAAAAAAGTAAAGGAAAAAGATAATAAAGGAGAATCTAAATATAATTTAAATTTATGGAATATAATAGTAAAAAAATTTTCAAATACCCTCATTCTAATATTTAAATACACTTCTTTTAGTTAATAATTTTTTATCAAAAAGTTAAAAATAAAATCTATATTACTAGAGTTTGTAAATCTATATTAATAGAAACAATAATTAAAATTAAATGTGATACGAGAAATGGCAAAATCTGTAATGATAAATGGATTCGGAAGGATAGGCCGCAATTTCTTTAGAGCAGCGTGGGGTAACCCAGACTTAGAGATTAAATATATCAATGATTTATTTGAACCAAAATACTTGGAATATGTTCTCAAATATGATACTGTTTTTGGTCGATTTAAGGGGAAAGTCGAGGCAAAAGAAAAATCTTTAGTTGTTGATGGAAAAGAAATTCCTATTACAAGTGAAAGAGATCCAGCCAATTTACCTCATTCCGATTATGGAATTGATGTAGCTTTGGAATCAACTGGATTTTTCACAGATAGAAACGGAGCGTCAAAACATTTACAAGCAGGTGCTAAGCGAGTTCTTATTAGTGCTCCAGCGACTGATCCAGATATTACCGTTGTATTTGGATGCAATGATGATAAAATAAAAGATGAGCATAAAATTATATCAAATGCATCTTGTACAACAAACTGTCTAGCTCCAGTAGTAAAAGTATTAAAAGAAAATTTTACAATTGAAAAGGGTATAATTACCACAATTCACTCATATACTAGTACTCAAGCCCCTGTTGACACAGCTCAACGAGCCTCTCCGATTAAAATAACTCGAGGAAGGGCATGTGCAGCAAATATCATTCCAACATCTACAGGTGCTGCTAAGGCAATTGGATTAGTTTTTCCAGAATTAAATGGAAAGCTCGATGGAATGGCTATGAGAGTACCCACACCTGATGGATCTGTAGTAGATGGTAAATTTATTCTAGAAAAGCAACCTAGTGCTGAAGAAATTAATGCAGCAATGAAAGAAGCATCAGAAGGTTCATTGAAGGGAGTATTAGAATATACCGATGATCCAATAGTAAGTAGTGACATAGTAAAAAATTCTCATAGTTCAATCTACTGTGGAGTCTTTACTAATACGATTGGAAATTTAGCCAGCGTATTATCTTGGTATGATAATGAATGGGGATTTAGCAATCGATTAGTTGATATGATAACCAAAGCATTATAATTGGTTAGATAATAAAATAAAATTGTAATTTATATCCAAGATTTTCATTCTTTTTGTGCCCTATTTTTTACTTATTATATTAAATAACATTTTCTTAAAAATATAAAATAGTTTAAAGGAACGTTTTATAAAGATTCAAATAGGAAGAAGTTTCCCAACATCAAAAAGTAGAGAATATGTAACCTTTCTCTTTTAAAAATTTCCTACCAGATGTAAGGAATTAATCGATATTTTGTTTTTTTAGCATAATCTGCATATCCGGATAGTTCTTTTCGCAACATACGATCTTCAATAGCAGTACGAATGATAAATATTATAATTAGGACTATATTTGGCACAAATCCCCAAAAAGAACCTAAAATCAATGGAGCGGTGAATAACATAATAGTTTCACTCACATATCCCGGATGCCTTATAAATTTATATGGACCTGTTGAAATAACTTTTTGATTTCTATCTTCTTGGATTCGGATGTTTAATTCAAAATATGGATTTGAAAGCATTGCCTTGATTCCAATTATAAAGCCAGGTATTGTTAGGAAAATACCTAAAAAAAGAGTCCAAAAAGGCAGATTAGACCAACTAAAGCGAAAATCCAATGCCATAATTGCCATACTTACCAGATTTAGAGGCAACCAAAGAATAGTAAAAACTTTATCAAAAAGTTTAGTCCCTTCCTTTAAGATTTTACCTCTCTCATTTAAAATCCCTGGATTTTTCTTAATTAA
>JARRLT010000183.1:0-4406 GCA_037386725.1 Promethearchaeota archaeon | reverse complement strand
ACAAAGATACGCAATTAGTGAGAGAGATGATCGAAAATTAAAAGATTGGGAAAATGAATATTTTTTGAATCGCTTAATTGAATTCCAGAGATTTACTGAAAAGGATATAAATGATAATCAACGCCCAGGAATTGATCTTGATAGGTATAAATCTTATTTAACTCATATAATCGATGGGAGATTAACTAAACTTATAAAACTCGCCAGAACGGAATTATCATTGAATGATGAAAAAAGATTAACGGTTTCCGAACTTCACTTATACAAACAATTAAATAACTTAATCTTGACTTGGAGAAATTTTTTCCTTAAAGAGAATAAAAATTTATCATAATAATCTAATATTCTTTGTTCCATATTGAGAGAAATATAATTCTATTTCTTTGGCAATTTTTTCACTTAAGCCTATTTTCTTATATGCCAGGGGTATCAATTCTAAGGCATTGCTCATTGGATAATATTTGACCCCATGATCTTGGAGTACTTCTTCAACGGTTTTATTATCCTCTCTTAACTCATTTCTATTTGTTAACCCTATTGCAGCTACTATTTCAGAATCTAATTTTTTAATTTTCTCAATTGAATTTAATAAGGATCCACCTGTAGTTGTAACATCTTCAATAATGATAACTTTTCCATTAGGAATCCCTAAAAAGTATCTATCTTTTGGTTTTCCGTGGTCTTTTGGTTTTCCTCTACCCATGACTAAGGAATAATTATTTTTTCCAAAGTTGTTCTGATTTAAAGCCCATTTATATTGGGTAATTATACCGATTTTAGTAGCTCCTTCAGGTACTCCAAAAAAACAATTAAAATTTAAATTTAAGTTTTTAACAAATTCTATAATATAGTCTGCCAATTTATCAATTAAATAAACATCTGAAGAAATATTTCTCCAATTAACATACCAATAAGATTTTCTACCAGATTTTAAAGTAATTGGTTTATTAAAAAATCCAATTATATTATTTTCGATGATATAATTATAAAAGTCTTGTTTAATAGATTCCCAGTTCATATTTAGTTAAATATTTCTTATCTTATCTATTATCCCTAAATTTTAAATATTCTTTTCTTGATGTTGCATATTCTTCGGCCGAAATTTTACCGGCAAGAAAAAGTTCCTCCTTTTCTTGCATAACTTTCCTCTTTTTATTTAGTTCCTTCCTTCTATCGGCTTTCCGAAAAAGATCTAAAATTTGTTCTGTAAGATTTACAATTTCCTTATTCTTTTTGTTTGTCAAATCCTCTAAATATGATCTAATTGGTCGAGTCATATCTAAATTATTTTCTGCTATTTCCAAGATACGTTTTAATGCTGAGATAATTTCTTCATTATCATCACTTCCTAAAACTTCGATTAATCTCGGAACAGCAATATCTTCTAGAATCTCATCCAAATAATTCTCTATCTCTTTCTTTACCTTTGGATCATCATAACTATCCAATTTATTATTTCGGATATATTCAACAAATAATAAAGGTAATTCAATAGACCATTCCTTTATTTTTTCCTTTCCTATTAATTGAATAATACCACCATCATTTTTATAAAAGATTCTCATATTCTATTCCTCAAATATACTGTTTTCAATTTCTAAAGGAGATTTCTTAAAGTATTTTTCATCATATCCAATCTCCAGTTGTAAGTTTTTCTGGTAAGTACTTTTCTGTAAGAAATTCAAAACCGTGAGAAGATAATGCTTGAATTTCTGCTTTCTTTTTTAATCTTAATGCTAATTCTAAATCTTTTTCCCATTCCTTATTTTTCTTTACAAAATCTTCTTTTAATAATTCTTTCGTTCTTTTAACATCTGTCTTGTTCATATCTAGTCTACAATCATCTGGTACATTATATTTATCTAAATCCCGAGTTAATACTCCTAACAACTTAATATCAGGAGTTGCTAAAAAAGGAGACTCATAACTTAAACGCTTTGAACCTCTCATATAAACACTATGGATATAATGCCCGTAAGGATCACTATCAACTAAACTAAAAACGGGTAATCTTAATTCTCTACTCAATCGTTTCAAAAACATGCGTACCGCAACATTACCGACTCCTTGTGCTGTTAAAATGATACACGGATAATCTCTCCAAAACCTTGCTTCAGCTAATCTCATCATAGCAGCATCTTTCTCCACTACAAGGATGAATTCTGCATCGGATTCTATTATCTCAATATTATCTAACATTGGACTGATCCCCCATCCTCCACTTCCTAATCCCTCTAAATCAATAATATCATTTCGATCTCTAATTCTTAATCTCCCGACGCATGATCCACGCGCTGAAGCTACAACATGTGTTGAATTCCTTGTAGTATACAACATTGTTGCAACATCTTCTATACTTTTATCACTATTTTTTTGATCTTGAAATAATTTTACATCGGTATAAAATATTTCACGTTTTGTGGCGTGCATATCTTTTCTTAATAATTGGAAAAATTATTTATTAAAAATAAATTCGTTCGATTTTGCTCCGCTATTTTTCTAACGGTTATCTGTTTTTAAAAAGGAAAATTTATGTGTCATCCACAGATAATGTACAGAAAACAAAATCTTAACAAAATAATTAATTAATTTATTATGAGGCTTATAAAAGATATAGGTATTTGCTGTTGAAAATCCTCTTCTTGCTTTGAGCTTGTATAATCCATTACCGGCGTATATTCTTTCTATCCCGTATTCAGGAGCATCTTTTATAGGTTCATAAAATGTCATAATAAAGTAAGTAAAATCATTTTTCGAATAATTATGATCAATTCCTACGCTTGTAAGTATCGCATCTTTATCTTTTTTAAATTCAACCATTACCCCGATAATTTTTTCTTCTTTTATTGCCACATAAATAATAGAATCTTTACCAAAGTTATTTTTTATTTTTTGAAAATAATCCCGGTTTAACAAAAATGTATCGGAATTGTATTTATGATAATTCATCTCAAGCAGATCAAAAAGCCTCTCTTCATGACTGTTAATGTTGTCCAATTTTTTTATAGTCACGCCGGCTCTCTTATTTTTACTTATTTCCCATGTAACAGCTCTTTTCATGGAAGGGTATTTCTTTTTTAAGAGTTCTTTATATTTATCAAAGGAAGACCATTTTACATTAATATAATTAAGAGGGAGCCCCATTGTTTTATAATATCCCCGTTTATTCAGAATTTGTATAAGGTTTGTTTCGTGATCCATTAAATTTAAAAAACATACCGAGGAACTGTTCTTCACAGCATTTTCTTCTATAATATCTATTAATCTGTTCTGTAACTCGTTAGTTTCATTTTTATTTAGTTTTTTCGAAAATAAAAAATGTGTACCATATCCTCTTCTCGGTGAACAAATTACGACTGGAGACAGAGAAAATTTCTTCGACAAATTACGAAGCCGACCAAATATTACATCGTCAATAGCTTTTATATTATCATTCTTTTTGCCGTAATAGCAGACCGATGCTGCAATTATCTTCCCCCCATCATTGATAGTTATATAAAATGGTGAAGTAGAATCATCTGTTATTATTTCAAACGTCTTCAGCCCGTTATAGCACATAAAAATATTATTCTCTGTTAATTTATCCCAGTATTCTTTTTCGATTTCGGAGATGGTATGATAAATTTTAACTTGATACATTTTTTATGATTTTTTATGAAAAACTTTTTAGTTGCCTGCTGGATTTCAATTTGTTAAATAGATTAACGTATAATGACAGCGACAAAAATTTGGCATTTAATTTTTTCTTAAAGCTGATTGATTGCTTATTAAACAAATCGGAAATACTGTATAAAGTAGTCCTATTTATTTTATTTAACTCCCTGTAATATTGGTATCTAAGAAACGGAGCTATTTTTTTCCCTCTGTACTCCATCAGTACATACGCATCAAATAAATAAGCCTCGTTTTCCTTTAAAGTATAATGAACGGTACCTATATTATATTTGGAAAGATCAAACCATGTATAGCCAATTATTTTATGATCATCTTTAGCAAGCAGACAGCCGCACCCTTCTTTTATTCTGTTAACAAGTACTTCTTTTTTATATGGTTTCTCGGGAATAGAACAAATGATATCCAATTCATCTTCTTTCAAATATTCAATAGAGTAATCAGTAAATTCATTACTAATAAAAGGAATAGACTGAAGATGCAACCCTTCTTCAACGAGAAAAAAGAAAGTAATATTAATTCCGAATTTTACCAATCCATCATGGAGAATTCTTAGTATACTATTATACTGTATTTTCTGCCAAAGCCTTTCCAAATATAGCATTACAATCCTGTTACATAGAATTAATTATTTAAATTGTTTCTGAACATATACTTATATTATCATTCTTTTTGCCGTAATAGCAGACCGATGCTGCAATTATCTTCCCCCCATCATTGATAGTTATATAAAA
>JARRLT010000182.1:0-4432 GCA_037386725.1 Promethearchaeota archaeon | reverse complement strand
AAGCTTAATGAACCGGAACTGACTTTCCAATTTACATAACCTTCCGGAACTATTTCTAATCGTTTTATTGTAGAATTCCTTACACTTTTACAGAATTCCGTTAAAAGTTCAATTTCCATTTTTTCGTTGATAATTTTAAAGTTATGATAAGAGTAAATGTTTCTAATTTAAATATAACTTGAGATCTTTATATTGTATGAACACTTTTATCCTACGGCCTAGCGACGCGTTTAATGCGCCGCCAAGTTTACGATTATGGGAGCGATTGTACGGGTCGAATAGCTTTATTACCGGACATTAATCATTATCTTTAAGTTATTTTTAGATGAATTACAAAAATATTTTTTAACTTAATTTGCTAAATATTTTTCATCTCTTTATCAAGAGCTTCTTTAAAGTACTTGGCAGCATCAGAAATAGCTCCTCCAAATCTTGGACCAATCGTTAAAATTCCTGAAGCTAATGAAGACATTAAGTCTTTTCCCGCTCTAGATGTGATTATGGCATTATGAGCTCCACTAACTGCTGGACCATGATCTGCAGTTAGCTTTAAAATCATCTCAATAAATTTTTGAGCGTATTCTGGAAGTTCTTTTTTAAACCATAAAAGTCCAATTACATATCCTAAAGATTTATTTTCCTTCATAATTCTGTCTAGACCGATTCCAGCATATTCTGGAACATCACCGCGATCATCTGAAATTGTACAAACTACATCTGTAGATCTGCGTACTAAACCTTTGCGTTTTGCTTCATTGTAATCCATTGGTAATTCTGGTGGTTCAAATTCTTCTTTCTCTTCAATTACTCCTTGTTCCTTTAAGTTATTGTATGTTTGCTTTATTAAATTATCAAGTCCGTTATATGATTCTGGCACAAGCGCACCAGCATCTTTTAAAGCTTTATTTTTTGCAGCAGCTGTTTCCATATTACTTGTAGCCATCGCACCAGCGTGACCAAATTGCAACCCTTTTGGTAAGATTTTAGCAGCTGTCCCTGTTACCCAAGAAATTACAGGTTTTGAGATTTTTCCCTCTTTTAAGGCATCAACGATTTCATATTCTTCCTTTCCACCAACTTCTCCAAGAACAACTATCATTTTAATTTTAGGATTTTGTTCATACCTTAGACAATGATCAATTAAACGAGAACCAGGATATCGATCTCCTCCGATAGCGACACCTTCATAAATCCCATCTGCATTCTGGGAAATCATGAAATACATTTCATTACTCATTCCACCTGATTTGGTAACAAGTCCTACTGAACCTGGCCGATATAATTTAGTAAGTTTAATGTTTTCAATAGTTCCAGCAGCATTGGCTATTTTGAATTGACCGGCAACAATACCTCCAACTGTAGCCGGACCGATTATCCATTTATTTTTTTCCTCTGCAAGTTTAATTAATTCTCTAGCTTTTCGTTCTGGAACACCTTCCGCAATTATTACAACTGTATTAATAGTTTCTGCTTCTAGTGCTTCCTTACTCGTTGGATATGCAGATCTAAATGATGAGAAATTAATCATCACGTCAACGCTTGGATGTTTTTTAATAGCTTGTTCTAAAGTTTTATACATTGGAATAATAATTTCGTCACTTCCAAAGAAGACTTGGTGATAATTTATTGCTGCCGTTTGTGTAGGCCTGATTATAGCTGCAACAGATGGTTTCTCTCTTTTACATACATAATCAAAATCTAGCATTCTCTGTATTGCATTCTTCTGGAAACCGTAAATTATTGACTGAGTATTTTGATTGAACAAATTATAACTCTTATTCATCATTTTCTTAACCTTAATAATTAATTATATTAGTTATACAAGTTATACTATTAGGTAAATTTTATATTTTTAATATATTGCAATATGTGTTATATAGATCTTTTTAAAAACTTTATCTATATAACATATTTAGTGAAAAAATATCCCACAATCTGCCCAATTAATCATCTTCCATGGGAAATTGTTTCCATATAAAAATTAGTCTTCAAAGTAAAATAACCAAATTAGAAAATTAATTCTACTTCTTTTCTTTACAAAATTTTAATTATTCAATTAAGTAAGAATCAAGATCAAATTTAGTTTATTGATAAGAAAAAAGAATTTTTGAGGAATATTTTGATTATTTTAATAGTCTACTAAAATAATATTTAAAAAATATAATAAAGGTTTAATTAGATAATAAAAAATCTTTATTCAAATAGATTGTTTACTGATTATTTCTGAAAATTTTCTGAAATTGAAACTGGAACGATTTCAGTCATATTTGAATACCTATCATAAACATCTATCGGAATACCCAATTCCGCTCCTAGATCTTTCATTAATTTTAAACCTTGTTTTTCATTGGGACCCCCACGGCGAACGTATATCTGTACATTGCCTTTCTTTAATTTTTCTACTGATTCCCTTATCGCATCAGCGATACCTGCAAATGTTGCCTTTACATCTGTAAAATTTGCGATGCCTCCTCCAATTAGGAGTATCTTTGGCTTGCCTTCAGGATCAGGAT
Source organism: Promethearchaeota archaeon (assembly GCA_037386725.1). GTDB lineage: Archaea > Asgardarchaeota > Lokiarchaeia > Sigyniarchaeales > SOKP01 > JARRLT01. The sequence continues at coordinate 1,919 of JARRLT010000182.1, read as the reverse complement.
TTCTCGTCATTAAATTTATTATCGTTTGAGCGTACATTTTAGTGTGTTCTCTGGAAGGATTTCCTGAATATTCTCCGTAATTTCCTAATTCTAATCCAAAGTCATAATCAACAATAGTATCTGTATATACAACTGAAGCACCACCACCAGCAACCATTGTCCATATATGTCCATCTGGATTTAATATTTTCAATTTTAATGATGATCCAGTTTGCTCATCGATATTTCTAATTTTTTCTTCCTCAGGAGTTTTGGTATCGCCAAAAGCTGCAGGAAATTCTATTGGATCTTCTGGATTACCCCATGTATCTTTATGTTCGAATAAAGCGGTATCATCTAATCGTGCCTTGACATCCAAAGGAACAATTTTTTTATCAGCCGTTACAGCAAATGGATTCAACTCAAGAAAAGTAAAATCTTGATTAACATATACTTGATATAGTCCCTTGATGAAAGGAATAATTGACTCTTTTAAGTCTCCCAAATTCGGTAATTTAGTTTCTAAGTTGAATTCCTCAATATCTACCCCAAAAGGTATAGGAATATGAGTGACTTTATCCCAATTCTCTTCAATAAAAATACCACCTTCAAAACTAAAATGGATGATATCAGAGTCACGAGCTGAAGTAATCGAAACGTAATACTCTTTTTCATGTTCAATATAAGGTTCAACTAAAAACCTTTGAAGCTGTCCCTTTATATTTTCTATCATACATACTTTCTCTAAATTATCCTTACAAAATTCCCTCATTTCATCACAATCAGCATTCAATAATATTAGGTTGGCTTTTCCTCTTTTTCCAAACAACTGATCAGGTTTAACAACAACTTTATCCTTTAATATCCAAGGGTTATTATTAATTACCTCTTCAATATCAGTTTCACAATCAACGATAGCTAATTTATTATGATACCGAAATTCTGGGAAGTATTTTGGTAATTGGCTCGCTATAAGTTTTTTAGCATCATATTCATAAATATTTTTTTGTGCCATTTCATACTCTCTCTTTTTAGCAATTTACATATTTATATCGTATAATCTATTAATAAGGTTAGAATTTATTTTTATATAAATTTTTCCTACACAGATTATATGGGAATCATTTCCCCCTATTTTGTTGTAGATATATTTCCCTTTTAGATTTTATTATTTTCTATCAATAAGTTTTATTTTATGAAGATATCTCGAAAGGAGTTCAATTTTAATGAACTCTTCTAATCCTAATTTTTAAATTTGTTTAAAATTTTCATTAGGTGATTTTTCTCTTGGGTTAATACCTCCGAATATAAGAGTCCTAATTCTATTCTTTCATTACAGAGTGATGAGAAAATATTAATCCAACCTTAACTGATTGCCTATCTTTTACTTTAGAATTCATACTCTCTTCTTTGGTGCTATTAAATACTAAATATCATCAATATCTTTATTTTACTGTAATTTATTTTAATAATTCCGGGATTTCCCAAGGAGTCTCAGCAATAAGAGCTCCAGCCTCTTTTAAAGCCTTAATTTTTCCTTCAGCAGTTCCAAAGTCTCCAGAGATTATTGCCCCTGCGTGTCCCATTCTTTTACCTTCAGGAGCATTTTTTCCAGCAATATACGCTATAACTGGCTTTTCCACCTCTTTTTTAATATATTGAGCAGTTTTCTCCTCTTCATCGCTTCCTATTTCTCCGATTAAAACTATCAATTTTGTTTGTTCATCTTCAACATAATATTGAGTAGCTTCTTTCATAGTAATTCCTCTGACTGGATCACCTCCAATCCCAATATAAGCTGAAACTCCGATATCTGCATTTCCTATTGCTTTAGTTATTTCGTAAGATAAAGTACCACTCTTTGAAATAATCGCCACATTTCCAAAATGACACAAGTCTGCTGGCATTATTCCAAGTTTGATCTTATCTGGAATCATCAT
>JARRLT010000181.1:0-4461 GCA_037386725.1 Promethearchaeota archaeon | reverse complement strand
TTTTTCCTAGAACCGAAAGATCATAAAAGAAATTTATTCTAAAAAAAGGTTAATATACTAAAAGACTTCCCATTTACCGCAACGCGAACCCCAACGTGCGATAACCTTATTCTCATCTTCAGGAACTTTAACTTGAACAATTTCACAGTTATTTGGGCAATCTCCGCAATGAAAAGCTGAAGTTTTAAACTCAATTTCTGATACATTTAAACCTCTAAACTGTGTTTCATGCTCTTGGTCTAAATAATAATCTCTTACTAAAATTGCCATACCTAAAGCACCCATTAGAACGTTATATTTTGGTACAATTACTTTAACACCAAGATGACGTTCAAACGCTTCTACGATTCCCATATTATAAGATACACCCCCTTGGAATACTACAGGTTCTTCAAGATCCTTTCCCTTAGCAAGGTTGTTAAGATAATTGCGAACTAAGGAATCACAAAGTCCAGCAATTATGTCTTCTCGGGGATGACCAGCATTTTGTTTATGAATCATATCAGATTCTGCGAAAACAGTACATCTTCCTGCAATTGAAGCTGGATTTTTTGATCTAACAGCATAGCCCCCAAATTCTTCAATAGGGAGTCCTAAACGGGAGGCTTGATGATCTAAAAACGAACCCGTACCAGCCGCACAAACAGAATTCATCGCAAAATCAACTATGATTCCATCTCGAAGAATAATTATTTTCGAATCTTGTCCACCAATTTCTAAAATTGTTCTTACATCTGGAAACATGGATTGAGTAGCTACAGCGTGAGCAATAATTTCAGTTTTTGCGAGATCTCCGCCAACAATTGCCTTTGTGAGATATCTCGCAGATCCAGTAGTACCACATGCTTTTATTTCATAATCTTGTAACTCTTCATGAGATTGGATATAATCTCGCAAATTCGCCATTCCATGTTTAACAGATTCAATAGGTGATCCTCTATTTCTTAAAAAAACATGAGCTAAAACATTTCCATCAGTATCCATTAGTACGAATTTACAACTTACACTACCAACATCAATTCCAAGAAAAGCATCTTTCTTATTCTCTTGAATCTTAATTTTTTCAGAAGCTTGTACCATATAAATTCAACTTTCTCATTATCAATATGTTTCAATTATATTAATTTAATGAATATTATAATTAAAAACTGAGTTAATTGAAATCTTAAATTTCTATTAGCTAGCTTATTTATTTTAATCCTCTTTTATATATAAAAAATCTCATTTTTTACAAAATATCAAGAGTATGATTGCTTTATGTAGAAAAAGCATAATTTTTAAATTCTTGGAGTAAATATAAATACTTTAGATTGAACAAAATAATTTCTTTTTCTTGAAAATATTTCTTTTTTAACTTTGAGTGCTTATTTCATTTAACCTTAAAAAATTAAGGATTAAAATATCTTGATAAAGCTATTGTGTAAAACTTAAGATCGAAATAAATAATAGATGGATTTAGATTTAACGGAATTTTTTATTCTTTCAAGAGTTTAGTATAGATAATCAATATCTATTCCAAAATAAGATGATTTTAATAGAAGAAAAGCTACGTGAAAATTTAAAATTCAAATTAAATAGTCTCAAATAATTTATTTATACTCTATGAACACCATAAAAAATGTAGTTTTTGATCTAGGAAATGTACTTTTAAATTTCAAGCCAAAGAAATTTATGTTGAATTTCACCAATAATGTGGATAAGATCAACTCATTCACCTCGAAAGTAATCGGAAAGGAAATTTGGTTAAAGATGGATAGGGGTGTTATAACCTTAAAAAAAGCCGAGAATCTATTTTATGAGAAATTTCCTGAAGAGAGAGCTATTTTGGATTGGTTTCTACCTCATTGGATGGAAATGTTGACCCCTATTGATGAAAATGTAGCTATATTAGAATCACTTAATGAACAGGGGTATCCCCTTTACATTTTATCTAATTTCATAAAGGAGGCTTTTGATTTTGTAACGGAAAAATATAATTTTCTCCATTTTTTCAACGGAGGTATTTTATCTTGTAATGTCCATTATCTGAAACCTGAACCGGAAATATATGAGAGTCTTATCAAAGAATATAATCTTGAACCCAAGAACTCACTTTTCATTGATGACCATTATGATTTTTTAATAACAGCTAAAGAATTTAAATTCAGGACAATTCATTATAATTCTTCACAAAATTTAAAAGAAAAACTTCTAAAATTCGGGATTAAAATAAATTAAGAATATTTTGAAATTAATCTATATTTTCTATTTCTTCTATTGATTTCAAGTTCCACATATACGTATCAAGATCCAATTCAAATTTCTTCTGAAAATAGATTCCTTCTTTTTCAAGAAGAGCTTTTTGATAATTTTTATCATCAAGTTGCTTTAAAGATATTTGTCCCTTGGAATTAATTACTCGGTGCCAAGGTAACTTATATTTTCTAGTCGAGGAGTGAAGTATCCAGGAAATTTGTCTTGCAGCTCTTGGATTTCCTGCCAATTTTGCGATTCTCCCATATGTAAGAACTTTTCCTTTAGGTATGTTTTTTATTAATTTTAGAGTATCTAAGGTAAACTGATTTGGAATAATTCTCACCAATATTAAGGTTTTATAAATAAAAAAAGATTTTTTAGTTAAAGATGACTCTCTAACCAATTTACTAAATCGTTAAGTACTTTTTCTCGCTCATTAGTGGTTTCATTATAAACTTCATGGAATAAACCTTCATAGATCTTTACTGTTTTATCTTCCATTTTCATAAAAGTAATTAATTCATCGCTTCCATGGACAGCTTTATCCTCAGAACCAATTTGTATAAGTAAAGGAATATGTAAATCTTTTACAACACTTTCCAAGTTACTAAATGTTTTAAGCATTTCACTACCTAATCGTGTTGTTATTTTTTCATAATGAACTAATGGATCTTCTTTATAAGCTTTTACCACTTCGGGATCATGGCTTAAGGTTTCCGGATCTAATTTTGGATCGATTTCCATTTTTGGTAATATTTTTGAAATTACCTTTGACATTAATTTAAGTAGTGGAGAAACTTCTTCACCTAATGTAGTGCCTGTTCCAGAAAGTATCAAACCCTTCAATAATTCTTGATATTTGTTCGCAAAAGTCATGGCAATTCCGGAGCCCATTGAATGCCCTAACATAAAAATTGGAACTTCGGGATGATTTTCTTTTATGAGATCTGATAATCTTTTGAGATCTCTAACATAAAATTCAAACGATTCAACATAATTAGTCGTTCCATCTGACTTTCCATTTCCACGATGGTCATTAGCATATATTCCATAATTTAATGGAACTAATTTATTCACAATATTCATATATCTTCCAGAGTGCTCTCCAAATCCATGAACTATTTGAATTATTGCTTTTGGCTTTTCATCAGGAAGCCAAGACTGATAAAAAATTCTAAATGCTTTTTCACCAATAAACTCATTTTCGTTATGATTCATTTTAGATTCCTCTAACAAATTTTTTCTTTATATAAAATATATTTAGAACAATTCCTTTTTAATTTATTTTCTAAGGAAAATTAGACACTTTATCTACTGTTCAAAAATACAAACTTTTCAATGTTTAATTATTTCGTAATTTCAATATGGTCATTTTCTATTTTTAAACAAAATTAAGATGAGAATGATTTATCAATAATTCATCTATCTATGACTCAATTTGCACTTTATTTATTTTTCAAGTGATTAATGTTTTTAGTTAGGATTAATATTATTTTCCTTTTTATTTTTATATCGTTTTAACCTTATATAAGTGCTTATTTGTAATCCGTTTATTATTAAAGTTATAAGTCCTATTGAGAAAATAGAAAATCCTACTACTGAGTAAGAATTTAAATATAAAAGGTATAAAGGAGTCATTATTCGTACTGGAAGAGTTCTTATTTCAAAGATAAGATATAATCCTGGTAAGAATAACAAAATTTCAGTCAATTCGAAGAAACTAAATAATCTAATTTTTATTTTTGAAGATATCTTAATAAGAATTATTAGTAAGCTCACGAAAAATGCATAGAATACAAGATTAACAAAGGTTTTATAATAATATGCATCAATAAAGTTTAAATAAAAACTTATAGGGTATAATCCCCCTCTTACTAAACGAATCCATGGAATAAAAAATGAATAAGTTAAAAGAAAAATTCCAAATATTTCTATGATAAAGGAAGTTAATTGATATATAAAGGTTTTAGTAGACTTAAATACAGATTTAAATCTAATCTTTAAATCTCGGTACTTATTTATAAACTCTGGTTGAATATAAGTAGTTAATCCGAATATATTAAAAAACATCCAAAAAATGAATAACGAGAGTAATTGCTCTATTAAGGTTCCATTAACAATAAATTGATTAATCATGTCATTAGAATGACTATTATTAATAAAAAATTATATAACTAAACTATTAATAATTTGCGCTCCAATTAAGAGTGTATTTAATTAAAGCTA
>JARRLT010000180.1:0-5249 GCA_037386725.1 Promethearchaeota archaeon | reverse complement strand
TTTTAATGAGATATATCTTTTAAAACAAGATATTAATAATTATTTTTTATTTTGAATTTATTTTGTCGATTAATTTAATTATTGAATAAAATAAAATCAAAATAAAAAATAATTATTAATATCTTGGTTTAAAAGATATATCTCATTAAAATTTAATTCACTATCTATCCTTTTCATTAAAAATTTTCCCAAAAATCTTATAAATTCAAATGATACTGCGATATTTTTAACAATTAAAAAATTAATCAAATCTGAGGTTTTTAAACCAACCATAATAAGGGAAAATTTTTAGTATAGTGAATTACTAGTTTATTACGAAATCAAGTTGAACATATATTGTTATAAAAAATAGTTTTTACGTATAATAAGAATAAATTTAATAATAATTTTTGAGATTATAAGATAGTGAAACCTCTGATAGCAAATAATAAACAAGAAGAACTACCTGGCGAGTCTGAAATTGAGGAAACCTTGCAAGATCTAGGTTTCACCAAGAATGATTCAAAGGTTTTTCTAACTCTTGCGAAGTATAAAATGTTATCTCCCGCGGATATTGCAAAATATTCTGATGTAGATAGAGCTAGGGTTTATGATTCCCTTAACAGACTAATTGAAAAAGGATACATACAAAAAGAACCTGTAAAGCGAGGAGCAAATTATATGGTAATTCCACTGGAGCGGGTTTTTAAATCAATTAGAGAGGGATATAAACAAAAAATCGAGGATACCCTCCTTATCGAAAAAGCGATATCTGAACTAGAAGTTAAAAAAATAAAGCAATTAATGGATGCCGCGGAAAATCGAATCTATTTTGTTGTTACTCCAGATCTATTGATGGAAGAATTGGGTGGATGGGAGTGGATTATTAAAGAAATTTGGAATAAAAAGTTCACAAATGAATCTATGAAAATTATTATAGCGCTTAAATATTTTGAAGCGATTAAGGAAGAAATAAAAAAATTATTAAAGTTAAAAATCAAAGTCCATGCAATTCAAGGTGATAACGTTATACCCTTCGGATTATTAATTGCTGATAATGACTTTCTCTTAACTACTTTAGATCAAGTAAGAGAAGCTCCAGAATATACCTCTGGACTATGGCTAGAGGATGGAAGAAACAAGCAAATTGTTGGTTATGAACATCTCTTCAGGCATTTCATCAGTTCAGAGTGTAAGGAAGTAAAATTAGTTCCAGGGAAATAAACTTCTTTTGTTAAATGGATTAAATTTAAATTTAAAAATGGTATATTTATATTAAAGATTTAGGGGAATTTTTTAAATTATGAGCTCATTAAGAGGAAAAGTGATTATGCTTGGCGATCCCTCAGTAGGGAAAACCAGTCTATTAGCTAGGTACGTTGATGATGAATTTCAGGAAGAATATCATGCTACAATTGGTGCAAATTTTCTAATTAAAGAAATCGAATTGAAAAACATTCTAAAAGATTTGAAAACAAAAACCAAGTCAATAAATTCTGTTTCGCTTTATTTCTGGGATATAGGAGGACAAACCGATAAACTTTTTGTAACTGAATATTATTTTCTTCAAGCTGTTGGGGCGCTTTTAGTTTTTGATATATTAGATCGCAAATCATTCGAAAGTATTCATTTTTGGGCCTCTAAAATGAAAGAACTTAGTGGAGACATTCCTTTTATTTTAGTTGGAAATAAAAAAGACAAAAAGGAAGAACGAAAAGTATCTAAACAAGAAGCGCTGGAAAAAGCAAAGGAATTCAATGTAGATTATTTTGAAACATCAGCAAAAACAAATGATAATGTTGATAAGGCTTTTGAAACCCTTAGTATAAGGCTTTTGAATCGTATGTTATGAAGAAAAGATAAAATCCTAGTAACTAACTAAGTATAAGAGCTTTTCAACCAATAAGCAAGAAGCTATTTATAAAAAAAGAATTCGAATAAAATTAAATTCTATATCCTCTTATACTAATCGTAAGATCGCAAGATTATTTTAATTTAAAGATACTTTTCAAAAAAGCAATGAGTTTCCTTTTAATCCCCGTAGCTCCGTTATCAAGAACAAAATCAAGATTGAGAAATTGTTTTTCTAAGAGCCAATTAAAGGAATTAACTATTTCGATGTTTAATGATTTAGGCACTAAGTTGTTGAAAGTGACGGGGTTCCAAGAAAAAATTGTTTATAGCAATGATAAGTTGATTTTGGATTTAGCTGAAGATTTTGGGCTGATTGGAATTAAAGAAAAATTAACCCAACCCAGAAAATCATTTGATGATGTAATATCTGATGTGAATAAAATTGCTCAAAATGAATATAAGGCACAAAGTACCGTTTTTACATTCTTAGATACGGTTTTAGTGTCTCCAAAGAACCTTAAAGAGATTTCCGAGTTATTAATGAAAAATGACTTAGTGATATGTCCTGCAATCCATTCTGCTGGAATTTCTGTACTTGGACGATGTCCCCCTGATATAATAAACACTTACTTTTCTGATCCTTCAATTCCGTCTTTTATTGCTCAAACCAAAGCAGCGAGATCACATGGGTTGAAAATCTCAATATACGATTCCATTAGAGCAGGTTTTGATATTGATATTAAGAAAGATTTAGTATTAGCATATGAATATCTAAAAATTTTTAATCTAACAAACACAGAAACATATAGATTTTTACATAAGCACTTAGATGTATATATACAAAAAGGAAATCCTTCAAATAATAGAGAATTTAAATATTCGAAAACAAATATATTTTAAAACGAGAAAGTAATAGTTAGTTTTAAATCCTCACCCATTATATCATTATATACTTCTTGAAATTCTTCTCGCTCATTTTTCAAATTAGCTAAATATCTTAAATAATCTCTATTTTTCCTATTAATATCGTTTTCAATATGTTCAAGTTTAACTGTATATAGAGAAATTTCATTCTTAATCTCCTCAACTTTTTCATCTAAACCTTTGACTTTAATCTTGTCTTGAATTCTCTTAACTTCTTCCTTCATACCCTTATATTTTTCAATATCATCAAATAAGGCTCTGTTATCAAAAATGTCGTTAATCTGTTCTATTGATTTTTCACGTTTGTCTGATTTTAGGTTGAGCTTATTCTCTTCTAAAGCATGTCTTAATTGCACCAAGAGACTTGTAAATCTTCTCGAGTCCTTATCTTCATTAACGAGAATCCGAATTGGGTTTTTAAGAAACTCTTTAAGATAATTTATATCAAGATTTGTGAGAAAAAGATTTTCACGTTCTACTTCTACTCGTAATTTTTTGAGGGCTTTCTTAAATTCCATTTGATTGTTAATTCTGAGTCTCAATTTAAAGATTTTATCACGTACACTATCTAATTCTTTAAATAATTCATCTTTTTCTAGATCAAGTAATTGAGAATTTAAGTCTTCAAGATTCTCCTCAATTTCAATTTTTTCTTTTTCAAATTCATCTAAATCTGTTTTCGCGTTTTCGATATTATCCCTTAAATTAAAGAATTTAGGTAATTTCTCTAATAGTTCTTCAGCTTCTTTTACAGGTGTGTACTTATTCCGCATATATTTTTCTACGATCGCTTGTTTCTTCTGGAGTTTCCTGGTGAGATAATTTAATTCTTTAATTTCTGTTTGGACTTCACTTTTAAATTTTGGGAGTGATTTCTTTGCAACATCATTAATGTTTATGAAGAGTCGTTTGATAGAGGAGACAAGTTTTAGTATATTCGAAAATGTCATTTCTTCTTTGGGAACTTCCACTTCATTAATTTCTTTTTTGATTCTATCTGAAAAGAAATTTAATGATTTCATGGCCTTAGAATCTACTTTATCTTCGCCCGATTCAAGAAAGTGATCCATACATACTTTAATTTCTACTAAGTTCCCTTGAACATCTTCAATTAATTTTTGAGATCCTTTCTTTATCTTGGAATATTCTTCATTAATTTTTTCCTTATAAAATTCTTCGAATTCTTCCAGAGTAACTTCAACCATTTTTATCTCAAATAAATTTTATCTATCAGATTTAATTAATTTTACTTTAAATCAGAATGAAATTAAAAAAGGAAATTCTCTCCATGAAAGTGTCTTAAATAACTATCCAAGGAGGATTATAATTTAATCGTATAATATAGGTAGATTTAAACTTCTCTTTTTGCTTTGATTTTAGTTTTACCATTCATATAAGGCCTAAGAACTTTTGGGATATTTATTGAATGATCTTTATTCTGAAAATTCTCAATTAAGCAACAAATCGTCCTTTCTGTGGCTATTGCCGTGGAATTAAGTGTATGAACAACTTTTTTATCATAAGTGGAGCCAACCTTTCCCATACGAATTTTTAATTTCCTTGCTTGATAATCCAAACAATTACTACAAGATACAAGTTCCCTGTACATACCCGACGCGGGAAACCATGCTTCCAAATCATACTTTTTAGCAGCATTATCATTTAAATCACCAGAAGTTATATTTACAATTCGATAAGGGATTTCTAATTTTTTATAAATTTCTTCAGCGTTTTCAATTAGTTCTTCATGGAATTTCCATGAATTTTCTGGTTTACAATAAATATATTGTTCTATTTTTTCAAATTGATGTACTCTAAAGATACCTAATGTATCTTTGCCATGAGATCCAGCTTCACGTCGGAAGCATGAGGAAATGCCCGCATATTTATATGGTAATTCATCTGGATCAATTATCTCATCGTAATGATATGCAGCTAAAGGTTGTTCTGAAGTGGCTATCATATAAAGATCTTCGTCTTGTATTTTGTATAACTGTTCCTCAAAATCAGCTAATTCAGCGGCAGCTTTAATTACTTCATATTTCACGAAAAAAGGAGTCCATAATAATGTGAATCCTTTTTCTTGTAATAAATCTACAGCAAACTGCATTAGTGCTAAATTCAATAATGCAATATCTCCTTTTAAGTAGTAAAAACGAGATCCAACCACCTGAGAAGCTTTTTCTGTGTTCGCTCCGTCAATTAGTTCAATCAAATCAACGTGAGAAAGGGGTGTGAATTGAAAATCTGCTTTTTTCCCTACAATTCGAATTATCTCATTATCTTCTTCTGTTGCGCCTAAAGGAACTGAATCATGCAAAATATTTCCAACAACGTACCGAAATTTGTCTCTTTCCTCTAAAAATTCGTTTTGTTTTTGTTCTAATTCTTCGATTTTATTTTTCGTTTCTGTTGATTTTTTTATGATTTTCTGAGCGTCCTGCTTTTTATTTTCTTGCATTAATTTCCCTATCTTATGAGAAAGTTCATTT
>JARRLT010000179.1:5877-7104 GCA_037386725.1 Promethearchaeota archaeon | reverse complement strand
GTGTTGAGCACCACATTGGCGGTCTTGCGTCCGACCCCGGGTAGCGCCTCCAGGGCAGCCCGCTCCTCGGGCACCTCACCCGCATGATGCTCGATGTCCGGATCCGGAGGCGGGACGAGGTGGTCGGCTATGGCTCCTACTCGTTCATCAATCGTGGCTTCGAGACCAAGATTGCGGGAGAAGTGAAAAATTTTCATCCTGAAGATTTTCTTCTCAAAAAAGAATATATGATTCGAAATGAAACTTTTAAAGATAAACTTATATCTTTAAATCAAAGGAGAAGATTTATTTTAAATAAAGTAAAAAACCTTTCTTCTTGCACTTTAGAGAATGAAGACTATATTAGTCTTCTTTCAGTTCCAACTGGATTCGGAAAAACCTATTGCGGTTTGTATTATGGAAGTAAAATAATAACTCCAAGATCTAACACAGAATACTCTAATTTTATTCAAATAAATCCAAGAATTATATATGCCCTTCCATTTTTAAGTATAATCGAACAAGTTGAAGAAACAATTAAAGCTTTCTTAAAAACGATCGAAAAAGATGAAGAAAAAATTAAAAGTTCATCTTTTTTGGTTCATCATCACTTAACTGAACCAGTCTTTAATTTAGAAAATGATCAAGAATATGATGAATCTACTGCAGATTTGTTTATTAAAGGTTGGAATTCGCAATATATTCTTTCTACTTTTAATCAATTACTTAATGCGTTATTCAAAACAGATAAATATTCATCGCTCAAATTTTCAAAAATATTAAATACTTCTTGGATTTTGGATGAAGTGCAATCAATTCCTTTAAAATATTGGAAAATTTTTGAAGAATTTTTACTAATTTTAAATAAAATCTTTTCTGTTAATCTTTTAATGATGTCTGCTACCCTCCCTAAAATAATAGATATAAAAAATATCAATAAAAATATCGTTCATCAAAAAAATAAAATTAAAGTAAACGAAATAATTGATAATAAGGAGTATACAAATCTATTAGATGGAATTAACAGAATTAAGCTTGCTTATTATGGATCTATAACATTTAGTTTGTTTTTAGAGAATTTGAAAAACGAAATTCAAAATATTATTAAGCAAAAAACGAATACATTAATAGTTTTAAACACAAGAAAATCCGCTCAAATGACCTACAAGGTTATAAAAGATTTTAAAAGAGTATTAGAAGATGCGAATGAAAATAATGATGTTCTATTTCATATTGAATTTTTAGCAG
>JARRLT010000179.1:0-5837 GCA_037386725.1 Promethearchaeota archaeon | reverse complement strand
TGAATTCTCCTACAAACAACGAATCAAATAAAGAATCAAAAATCCCATATGTATTAATTTCAACCCAATGTATTGAAGCAGGTATAGATCTTGATTTTGATGTTGTAATTAGAGATTTCGCTCCATTAGATAATATTATCCAAGTTGCTGGTAGATGTAACCGTAATAATAGAGACGAATTAACACAAGGGATTGTTAAAGTCTATAAAATAATAGATGATATGAAGAAAAAGAGATCTATTCCCTTTCAAACAAATATTATGAAATTATTGACAAATTTTTTAAAGATGGGCGAATGGAAAAGATTAGATTAACATATGAAAATTATATATTAAATTTCGAATATCAACATCTTTCTCAGGATTTTAACTTAATCTCGAACATGAGCCCATATAGTATTTTTATTGAAGAAAATCAAGAAGCTACTAGCATAATTGAAAGTTACAACGCATTAACTATGGTTTTAAAAAGAAACAATAAAAATAAATTTCCTAAAAAAGAATACAACGAGTTATTATGGATAAAAAAATCTATGCAGAAATACATTATAACTACATATCTTAACAAAGATGAATTAAGAAAACTAGAAGGATTAGATTTATTTGGAAGTTTGTATATTCTCTCAAAAACGAATTTGAAGAAATTTTATTCTAATGAAATTGGGTTTTTTATAGAATGATAAGTAATTTTGAAGATCGATTTAATTTATTTAAGCTTTATCATGTCGGATAAATTATATTAAAAAATTAATATTTGAAAAATAAAGATTATTTTTTATAAAATAAGTAAACTCATTTATTTGACCATGTTCTAAATAGATTTCTCCAGATTTACATTGATCTACAAAATTAATTAGTTGATTGAAGGAACAATGATCACTATATAATAAATAATAATCCGCAAGAAATTTCTCTTTTTCTGCTTCATTTAATCCTTTCCCTGTCGCATATAGGACTTGAGCGCCATTAGAAATCAAGGTTTTATACGGTTCTTGAAACATGAAATATGGAGGGATGATTAACACATACTTTTTCAATTTTATTAACTGATTTTTATTATAATTACCGTAAGGCTCCCATTCCCGAAATATGATCCCTAAATCTTCCAATATTTCAACATGGTTGTAGATGCTTCTTTCTAAAATGACGGAAGAATTCATTTCAATTGTATTTAAAAGGATTTGGCTTTTTCCGAAAGAATATGCCAAAATTATTACGGGACGATTAATCTTCAAATTTGAATCCAAATATTCCTTTAGATTGGATTTTATCTCTTTATAAGAAGGAAAAATGTATTTTGGAGTGCCATATGTACATTCCATAATAAGGCGATCACATTTTATAGGCTGTAAGAAAATGGATTGGGATTGATCCGTAATTGAGATTCGATAGGAAGAATGACTGCAAAAACCGAATTCATCCGCCCCGGGGTGCTTCCTTTAAAATCAACCGAATTCTTTTTCTTTAGGTCTTTTCCTAACAACCAACATGAATCCGGAAACGTGAATTTATTTCTTGTTCTGAATTCGGCAATTGTTTTAGTTATTCTAGAGCAGACAAACCATTTATCTAAATCGTCATTTTTTACCTTATTCTGAACTTTCTTCGAAAAATGAGGAATATGATCCATATGAGCATGAGAAATATAGATTATATCAGCTTCTGGATTCCAATGATCAATTGCGATAAGAACTCCATCAATTTTTATGTATTTACCATAGCGGGGATTAGAATTTATTATTATTCCATTTCCTTTTTTCTTATTTGAATTTATTAATGCTTCTTTTGAAGAAATTCTTTTAATAAAATCTTCTAATTCTTTTACTGGACTTTTGAAATAGTTTTGTTTTTGTAAAACCATATGTTGAAACCTATAAACTTGTTTTTTTAATTAACATTAACCTTGTAAGCAATAATTTTTACATTCACAATCAATACATTTACCGTTATCTTCTGTTGGTTCGGGAATTTTCTCTCTGGAGATTACATTATAAACATGTTGGATTATTTCTAACACTTTCAATTTATCTTCAATCCCTATTGGATATTCTACCGTTTTTTCTTCTTTCGTATAAAGCACTTTTACTTTTTTCACCAAAAAATCAAAATTCGATTCGATTAACATTGCCTGGGCGGTGACTTGATATTTATGGGGGTTATCTAAACCTTCAGGGGGAATATTTCCCGATTTTATCTCTACCGGATAGGCTTCTTTTCCATCAAATTCAAAATAGTCTATTAACCCAACTAATCCAGATTCTACGTCAGTTAAATATATATTATAATATTTATGGATATATTCCTCATTTTTAGCAGCGATGTTTTGAAGCTTTTCATGTTTTTTCATTCCATACTCCATCTTATATGTCTGTTTCATTGGTGAATGAAGTACATGCCGAAAATATAATATGCGAGGACAATAGACATATTGCCTTATTTCTTCGGTTCCAATCAGTGGTTTATCATATAAATTAATCTTCGGTAAATTTTTTCTTAAATTGTCTAATCTGTGCTTGTTTATCTTGAATTGTTCTATTCCCTTTTCTGAATCGATATCTTCCACTTTTTATTACCCCCTTCTTTACATTGTTTACATTGAAAGGAGATCTTCAATAACTTTATACCCTTCTCCAAATTTCGATTTTACCGTAATTGCTCTACTATGGCATTTATTACATATGGGAATTAACCTCACATCTCCCGGTACTTTTTTCATCATCTTTTTTAATTTCAAGGCAATTTCTTCGGCCCTATTATATGTAAGTTCCCCAAAAAATACGCTAAAGTTTAGTCGAATCAAATAATAGGATAACAATAAATCCGAAATTTTCTTTCTAATCGGATCGAATTCGACCGGAATATCATAAATAATAATAAATTTAATAATTAATAGCCTCCTTTTACCAGTTCATAATAAATGGCTCATATTTTGAAGATGCTCCAATAAGATAATTCGCTAATTTTCTGGCTTGCCGGACCATCTCACGCTTAAAATTCAATCTGACTCTATCATTACCCTTATATGCTGAGGTTTGTTCCTCGAATAAACCTTCGGATTGATCTCCGCCCATAATTTCGTTTCTTAATTCTTTATAAAAAAATGACTTTTTCTCCTTTTTCAAGAAGTAACCATGAATGGAATTCTCAAAATCATCGGGGCTTAATTGACCTTTGATAAGGATTCTTGCTACTAAACGATCTATTATTGGTTGCCGAAACTCTTCAAGGAGATCTAAAGCCAATGATGGTTTTCCCGATCGATCGCTGTGTAAAAACCCTCCATAAAGTTCCAATCCTGCTGCGGCTATAGCGGTTGTAATATGACCTTGTAGAATAGTATACCCGAGTCCGAGAAGGGAATTAACAGGATCTCTCGGTGGCCGACGAGTTCGATTAAACATTTTGAATTCTCTAGGAAATAAATTACCATATTGTTGAAAATATGTAGCTGCGGCTCTTCCTTCAATACCCATTAATTCTTGACGTTTCTGTTCGATTCTCTGACCCTTTTTTACTGTTTTTGAGAACTGCATTAAAATTCCTATCATTTTTCCAAGATGCTTAGCGGCTGCTTGTAGAAGTCGGGCTTTTCCCGGATTTGACTTTTTACGGTTTTTTGCAAAATATTTTAGTAAGCGACGTTTATTTTCTATGGTGGCATAGATTATTTGGGTTGCTATATGTAATCCTCTCCAATCTTTATATGCAAGAATTTGCTCTCGTCGGGTGTTTACTGTACCTACATTCGCAAAAGGCGTATAAATTCCATAAGGTTGTCCTAATGAAGTATATACAATATTGACGGCGTAAGATGAAAGTGCTTTTAATGCTTGGGTTGTAATCTGAACCCCATTTCCCACAATTACGCTTTCAACCTCCCTAATCGGAATTTCCCGATAATCTTGGTCTGGAACCGATATCTTAAGTAGATCTTTCCTTTTTCCGATTCTTGTACCTGGTGTCTCTAAAATAACATCCATTTTTTCTCCCCTTTTGGATATTTCTTTTTATTTTTTATTGAAAACTTTTTTTATCGAAAACTCCTTCCAATCAACTCTTCTACGTTTATAATTTGCGGATCCTCTCTTAGGCTTGTCTTAACTAATAAATTTGATCCTAAGCATCCCATAACATTTTGGATTTGAATTTCAGAATCGCTGATTTGATCTAAATTCAAATTAGGGATTTTGTTAAATACGGTACTAAATTTTTGAAAAACATCTTTTTCTGAATGGCTTCTCAGAAAATTGTTCAGGTTTGCTAAAAATTCTGCTTCTGCTTCACTTGGTCTTTCGAATACATTAATAACTTCCTTTTCTAAATAGTTACGAAAATCAGAACTATAAGGTATAATCATCTCATAAAGTTTACAAAAATCTAAAATTTCAAGATTTGTGTTTTTTGTGAGTTCTATTATTAATTGTTTGAGAATTTTTACAGGGATCTGGAGAATTTTATTAATATAACTGTTAATTTGATAACTCTGGTAGTAATGAAGAAAATTTATTAAAAACATCCAAAATATTGATAAGTTTGAGGTATTTGATTTGTTTGAGGTGTATTGCAGATTTGAAAGAGTTTGCGTTTTAAAATCTTGGAAGTTCTTCTTAAATTGAATTCTTTTATTTATCTGAGGAAAACTTAATTGTATTTCTTCTATCTCTTCCTTTAGATGTCTGCTTTTGAAAATTAAATGAAGCCTATTTGTTATCTGATTGAGTATGTGTTCTAATTCTTTCTCTAAAGTATCAAGATTAATTATCCTATTCGAATATCCGAATATTACTCCAAGTAATCCTCCTTTTCTAATCATATAATACTTTAGTTTGCTTAATGGAGCTATAAGAATAGTTATAGATGTCTGATTATTAACAGTTATTCCGATTCCATGATTAAGCAAACATGGATTCGTATTTTCACTATTCATGGGAAATCCACACGCAGGTGAAAGTAAGTTTTCGCAACACACTTGAACTTTGTTGTTTTTTAATGAATCCTTTGAAGAATTATTATTTTCATTAGTAGTAATTGCTTTATTCCTTAATTCACTAAAATTAATAGAATTCTGGAGAATCTTTATAAGGCAGGTAAAATAGTTGAAATGCATCCTCTTTTGACATTCTTCACATAGAGCTATTTCTTTTAAAATACTGCCTCCTTTATTTTTCAAATTATTTTCTTTTTCTTTCGAATTTAACTTAGCTCGACAAGCTAAACATTGTTTTTCGCGGGATAACGTAATATTAACAGGACCATAAAATAAAGATAACTGTAAATCCGAATTTGGCGACCATGAATCAATATACGGATACCATTTTCCTAAATATGGTTTAAATAGTATTCGTTTTATCGCTTTCTCCGGATAAAGTAACCTTAAATATTCACGAGTGAGATCATCAAGTCCTTCACCGAGAAACCCATCTATCTCTAAAAAGTATTCTTCTGGAATCCCCCTAACTTCTGGTAATGAATCCATTTTTAATAAAAATCCTATAGATTATCGAATATTTTGACTTTTCATTAGGGCTGGTAATAGATTTTAAAAATCCATCGCTTGATATTTTGTCGTTAATATGAGCCCATATATTATAGAATAGAAATCCTATTTAAAGTTATGTGTGTATATTTTAATCCAAACACTTGCTTTTTAGTTAAATTTGTGTTTTGATAAATAATTATCGTAGCTAAGTTGGCTTTAAATCTATACAGGCTTCCTGGAAGTCCCTGGTAATTGCCCAAGGGTGATTTCATGTAATCTTTCATCCTCAATCGTTTTTCTATTTCATTTTATCTTTTTTTACCAAATTCCTGATTTGGATGAGCAATTTCATTTCTATA
>JARRLT010000178.1:0-10945 GCA_037386725.1 Promethearchaeota archaeon | reverse complement strand
TAATTTTAGGGAGTCATAGTAAAAGCTTTTATGCAGGAGAAGCTAATAAAACAAGATTTCTAAATGAACTAGAGAAAGGATTCAACGAATTCTCTATTTAATATTTGACTATTAAATTCTATTAACGTATTTTAGGCTTTTTTTATGTTCTTTGTGTTCTAATATTCTATAACTTATATAGGATTATAAAAACCGAAAATTCTCTATTAACTATTATTTTTATAAACAGTAGTTAAATGATAGAACTATGTGATATGTGAATAATATTGGTTTATTTATTATAATTTGACTTTAGAAATTTTAAAAATATGGTATAAGAATGATATAAGTGATCGATCAAAAAGAATATTTTTTGGAAAATTTAGATTTCAGGATAAAGGAACGAAAAAACTTTTATGAAAGAGCAAATCCAACATTCCGTTCAGAACTTAAAAATTGTGTTGAAAGATTTGAAACTATATATTTTCGAGAATCATATAAAATCCTAGTTAAGGAATTTGAAAGTTTAAATAAATTAAAATAATATTTTTATCCTTTCTTTTTCATAGAATTTATCAAATCAATTACTCTAAAATAAAAAAATAAGAGTTTTGGAATTCTGGTGAGGAATTACTGTCGTGTAAATCTGAAGTTATCTTAATTATTACTCCCCTATAATTTGGCAGTAGATTTTTCTTGTCCTTGGCTTCTCATCGTTTTCTATATAAATAATTTGTTGCCAGGTCCCTAAAATTAACTCCTTATTATGAAATGGGAATGTTTGTGAAGACTTAAGAAGAAAACTTCGTAAGTGCCCTGCTCCATTATGATCTCCCCATGTTTTATGATGAGCATAATCTTTCTTATAAGGAATTATAGCTTCAAGAAATTCTTCAATATCTGTTTTCACTATTCCTGGCTCATACTCCGTAGTTGAAATAGCTCCAGTTGATCCAGCAACATGAACATTTACAATCCCAGCATCTAATCCACTTTCTATAACAGCATTTCTTACTTGTTCACTAATATTAATTACATCGCAATATGCTTTTGTATTAATTTTAAACGTTTTTAATATCACAATCATTTTATATATCACAATAGAATTGTTTAAATACTTGATTCCTTTATATCTAATAATTTTACAGTAATAATTTAACAATAAATCTGATTTAAATTAGGAATTTATAATATAATTAAAAAGATTTAGGAAAATAATTTTAAGATTAAAAATAAGTTATTTCGAAAGCTTTCAAAATGGACTGTCCAAAACTAAATAAAGTATGTTTTATTAGTGGAGCGCCTCATTCGGGATCTACTCTCCTTGGACTAATTTTAGGGAGTCATAGTAAAAGCTTTTATGCAGGAGAAGCTAATAAAACAAGATTTATCGGAAATGACAAAATTAATGGTCCAAATGAAGATAAAGCTTGTAAAATTTGTGGAAAAAACTGTCCTATATGGGGGGATTTTAAATATGACGAGAATGTCAATTTATATAAATATCTCGCAAATAAAACCAAAAAATCACTAATCATTGATTCTACAAAAAATGTTAAATGGCTAGAAAAACAAATTGAAGCATTAATAGCCCTTGATTCCAATATAGAACAATTTCTTATTTATTTAGGTCGAGATGGTAGAGCTATTATCAATTCTCGAATAAGAAAATATAAAGATACAAATGTTAATCAGATTATTGAAGAATGGAAAGGACATATTGAAAAGACAAATAGACTTTATGATTCTTTTGAAGGTAAAAAAATTAAAATCCATTATGAAGAATTAGCAACTAATTCCGTAGAAGTTATCAAAATACTTTGTAACTTTTTGGATATTCAATATGAGCCGAATATGTTAAACTATTTTCAATTTGAACATCATATTCTCGGAGGGAACACGGGTACTCAATCATTAATTGTTAAATCTCAAAATATTAATGGAGAAAATAGTTTAATCCATTTATCTGAAAGAAATGAATATTACTATAAAGACCATCCATTAGGAATAAAGTTAGATTTAAGATGGAAAGAGGAGTTGGATCCGAAAATTCAAATTTTATTTAATAAACTAGCTGAAAATTTAAACAAGGAATTTGTTTGGGATGGCTCTAATTAGATTAATTCATAAAAGTCATAATAGAAGAGAAAAAAGAGTAAAAATTAAATTAGGTCGAATAGATGCTCACTTGTTTTAATATTGGGAAATTCTTCATCAATCAGAGGTTTATCTAAAAATTTACATAACTTTTCCCAACCTTCTCCTGCACAAATATCCAAAATTAGTAATGAATTTGGTTTATCTTTAAAAAAATCTAAAACATTTTTAATATGAAGATCATAAACATATGATAGCCTTTCTCGATTAAAAATATATGTTCCATAAACACTAGCTCTTAAAAATCTCCTTACTTTTAAATGAATTTCACTTATTTTTGGGTCATCAAATGGGGAACGTTCTTTCCAGTGATTTTCCATACTTCGCAGCCAAGATTCTTTTTCCCTTACAGAAAGAATAAATTTACTATTTGGAAACAATTTATCAAGTTGGGCATAGTATGGAGCAACTGTAATATCAGAAATACCATCAAAATCCTGTAATAATGTAAAATTTAAATTGCCAGAATATAATTCTTCAAAGGTTCTTTTATCAGTAGGATAATGACTTATATTATATCCAAGAATGTCTAAAGATGCCGTTAGGCTTTTTGTACTCGTTCTACTTAACCCAATACAGAAAACTTTTTCAGCTTTCGGATCAAATTGACCTAAAGCATTTAGAGCACCTTTCAAGTAAAGAACTTCTTCAAATTCTAACGCTTTTTTCTTTTTTAGGTGCATTTTCTTAATTTGTTTCTTTGAAATCTTCTCCAGATTACTTATTATTTCAGCGATAATTTGAGGTGCTACGTCTTCAGGAATCTTATTTCTAGCATATTTAATTGCTTGTTTAGCAACAAAAAAATCTAAATCATCATTATGCCAATTGTTTATACAAGAGTTTAATTTTGCTCTTTGATGGGCATTTCTACTCCTAAGTTCTCGGATAACGTATTTTGAAAATATATCTTTGTATTGTTGAAAAAAATCGTGAAAAATCCTAAAACGCTTAAAAGTTTTACCTTCTTTTAACTCCGCAAGAGCAAGATTTCTAAGCCTTGACTCTGGCCGTAGGATAAGTCTTATATCGTTTTCAGGGGATTCAAGGGTTTGCATCTTTTTGATAACATCAATTCGAGTGATATGTACCCCCGCATGTATATACCCTCTAAACTTATCTAAGACAAAGCAATCAACATATGCATATTCGTTACTTTCCAAAAATGGTCTCATATCTTCTAAAATAAGGCAATCTGAATCCATGAAGACGACACTATCTCCGTCATACTCAATTCCCAAAATCTTTTCCATTGCTTTAGAAAAAGGTTTTATATTTTCGATAATGTGGATTTTATCTGGTTTAATATTTTTCTTTGCCAATTCAAGCGCAATATCGGAAGTTCTCTCTTTGACTGTTCTAAAAACCAATTCTATCTTTTTTTAATACATTTTTTTCCGATGTTTACTTAATTTTGTATCTATTCAATTTTTACTTTTTCTGGCTTGACCTATTCTATATGTAAATTAAAATACCTCAGTATGCTTTAAATTTCTTCTTTTCTGCATATTTTCGCTAATTATGTATGATTAATATTATTTGATCGATTTTATTGAATTATAGTGCTTTTTATTATTATATAACTCACTATTCCCTGTATTGTGTAGATAGGTCAATTTAATAAACTTTTAAAAAATATTAAATTATTATCATTATTATTCAAGTATCTTTTAAAATCTTTTCCATTATTTTCTTATATTTTTTATCTTAGTTTGATCAAAAAAATAATGATTTAGATCTTTCTTATAAAAAGATTATTACGTGAATAGAATTAAAGATTTATAAAGTATTTTGAATACCTATAATGTCTAAATTAACAGCGATAAATGAACTAAGTAAAAAAGCTTCAGAGTTCTTGATAAAGTTCCAAAATTAATTTTCACACTTTTTTATTTTATCAATTTGCTTTAGTATAGAAATTGGCAAATTTTTTGGTGTAGCTTCTTGTAATGATAATATCTTTGAAATTACAATTAGTTCTTCTTTATTTAATCCTTTCACGTTACTCCATCCATCTGATTCACCCTCAATGCAAATAAAATGTTGGGCTTTTTTATGTTTTGAACATCTTTTATTTTTACAGTGTTTACATTTCTTTGGGGTAAAATATACACTTCCATTCCTTAGAAAAACTGAAAATATTCCAAAATTTTGATTATTAATTCTTACCCAGTCTGGAAATTTACTATCTGTTTCTATATCTAATATTCTTAAAAAGTGTTTGATTTTTTCGGTATTTAATCTTTTATCAGAAGGGGATAATTCTCGATTCGGTTCACAATAATCATTACATTCAATATTAGTATTTAGATCATAGAAAAGAAGAACTAATTTGTTTGAAAATTTTTCGTGATTTATTAATATATTTTATCTTAAAGTTATTATTCTGAAAGATAGGTTGAAATTCCCCTCTTTTTAAAGAAGCATCAATAACCGAATTGATTGTGTGGTTTTTTAATACAATACAAAAAATTAATGTTATGATGGGCATCCGATATCTAATCTCGTTAAAATAAGGTATAATCTGTTCTACTTTATCTTCAGAAATGAAGACTATTATTGCTTCCGCTCCTGTGTAAAAGGTGGTTCGAATAAAACAACGGTTTACTCCACAATCAATATTCCAAAGAAAATAGTTAAAATTGTATTTCGAATCATAAGGATAATCTATTGTAGATATGCTTACCCCAATTTTTTTATAGGTTTGAATGGAGGTTAAATTAGCGGATTTTTTTAATTGTAAGGGTTTTCTATTATAAATTTTCATGGAGAGTTCAAAACCACGAAGATATTGTTTTAAAATAAATCCAATAAAAATATAATTCTTCTTAAATTTTAAATTATTGTTATTTTTATTAAATGTACTGGTGAAAAGAACAAACCATGTCTGATAAATTAAAAGAATTTTTGAAGAAAATACACAGCTCTAGCAATCAGATTCCGAGATATATTACCATAACAGTAAAAGAAGGCAAGAAAGTCATAGATATGAAAATTAGAAGGGAGAAATCAAAGATTCTCAAAGTAACCGCCCATGAGAAAGCAAAGAAAGGGTGGTTTTTACATTCTTTCCACATTCCAATTAAGAATTTAGGTCTCTCAGAAGATTCAAAGAATAAGGAAATTCTCTCTTATCTGAATGAACCTAGTAAAATACTACGAGACAAGTATACAAGTGAACTAATGGAAGATATACTCAGAAAATACGGAGAAATCCGAGCGGAACGCAAGAAACATTATTTCAGGACTGAACGTTTTAGAGTTCAAAGGGATTTAACAATGGGAACTAAAATGAAGTCATTTTAAATCCTTTTTTGCGTTTAAATCTTTTTTTGGTTTCAAATTAGTTAGTACAATAAGCTTTTCTCCAATTAGATGTTCGGGTTTGTAAAACTTCTTCATTCCTGTTACAATCTGCCTTAATTTTGATTCTCCACAATCAATATATAATTTATACAAGTTTTCAGATTTTTCTATATTAATACAATCTTTAACTACTCCGACTCTCATATCTAACTTTTTAAAATCTTCATAATCAATCTTCAAGATTATTCCCCTCTTAAAGGCATTCCTTCAAGACTTACATATTCTGATTTTTTTGGTTTAATTCCTCGATAAGGATTTTTTTCTTCATTGACTTTACGACCGAAAGTAATATATCCTGTGTGCCCAATCATTCTTACTTCTGGACGAGTAGCATTCTTTTTAACTTGAATTCTTCTTTTTAAAAGTTCATATGTATTAATTTCGATAAATTGATTTTCTTTTAAAGCAAATTTTGTTTTCTTAACTTGCTCTATTGTTGGAGAAAATGATACCACAGATCCGCTATACTTTAAATATTTTTTAATTTTAGGTATTGCTTCCCAAGGAGTAGGCATATCCAAAACGACAGCATCTATTGCATGGTGATTGAGATCATCCTCAAGGATATTTGCACGTTCTATGGAGATTACATCCTCCAATTTTGCTCTCTTTATATTAACTTTAGCGCGTTTAAGTGATTTATCTCGAATATCATAGGAATATATATGTCCTTTTGGACGTACATAGGTCCCTAATATGCATGATAATGCTCCAGAGCCAGTTCCTGCTTCAATTACTTTAGAACCAGGTTGAATTCCGGAATAGGTTAAAATTAATCCCGCATCTTCAGGATAAATGATTTGGGTTTTTCTTGCCATATGAACGACATAGTCAGATGGTAATGGTTTTAAAACGTAAAATTTATATCCTTGTGAATCTAAAGGCCTTGAGAATACACAAATCCCGTAGGGTTTGCCTATGACATCATCAAACTTAATTATTCCTTTATGTGTATGAAATTCTTCTCCAGAATTAGCTTCAACTAACCATCTTCTTCTTTTATCAAGGATTAAGAAAATTAAATCATTATCTTGAATTAGCTCTTCCTTCATAATTAAATAAGATAATGTACTCTAAAAAAAGTAATTTATCCTTGAATAGTATCATCTAGATAATATAAAGGATTTCTATTAATTTTTTAATTAAAAAGGATTTATATTAAAGAAAAATATAAAATATATACATTATTATTTTTTGTATACATGTTCTACAATCCTTTTTATATAACACTATTGAAATGGATACATAAATGAGTAAAGATAAAACGAATAATAGAAATCAAGTCTCTTTTGATGAACTTCAATCAAAAATAGATCAATTTAGGGAAAAAAGAGACGATTTAAATCAAAGAACAAAGGAATATATTAATAAATTACAAGAAATTGAATCTCAAATTAATGAAACACTTCAAAAAGCAAATCTACGTAAAAAGAAGAGAAATTACTGGAATCAGAAAGTCGCAAAATTAAAAGATAAGAAAATTGAATATAAAGATATGCTTGAAAAATTCATCACTGAAAAAAAGGGAATGCAAAGTGTTAACGGTAATAATGATTTTCACTCCGTTCGACAAATTGATAATAAAATTGAAAATTTGGAAAGAAGGATTGAAACTGAAAACTTAGAAATTACTGAAGAAAATGAAATAATCGATAAAATTAAAGAATTAGCTGAACAAAAGAAAAAGTTTTACGAAGCACAAAATAACTCTGATGTCATAAAAAAAGAGAAACAAATCGAAATTGTAAAGATAAACTTAAATAAAATATATGAACAGCTAGACAAATGGTCAAATAAAAGTCAAATAAATCATAAAAAAATGTTAGATTTTTATGATAAGGCAAATGAACTCAGAGAAGAAAAAAGAAAAGTCGAAGAGCAATTAATCGAAAACAAAAAGAAAGCTGATGAATATCATGAGAAATTCTTAGATGCAATGAAAAAGCGAAGGAAAGTAAGTAGAGGACGATCTTCACATAGGGGAAGAAGTAGACCTCAGTATCGAAAAAGGTCTTCAAAGAAAAATGAGATGCTTCAAAAGATTAAACAAGATAAGTTACAAACTGCTTTAGAAAAACAAAAAGCAGGAAAGAAGTTGAACCTTTTTGAAGCAAGACTAATCTTGGAACAAAATGAAACAGATTAATAATATTGACAATATTGAAGTTCAAACCGTGTAAAAAAGCAATAATCTTTTAATATTTTTATAGAAATTATAAAATAAGATTTAATTTTGGTATTTTTATATTTACTAATTTTGTTTTTTTAAATTTTTTAAAAAATTAGACCTCAGACACTACCCTTAATTAACCTAGATGTAAAATTACTTCCTATATTCTGATTTCCGAATATAATGGGATAACCTCTTAAAGATTATTTAAAAATGTTTTAATTCTTTTTTTAATTTTCGATCGTAATTGGAATTTAAACATAAAGGAGTAAAATAAAAATGGAATCTAAATTAAATGAAATTCGTGGGATTCTACAAAAACATCATGATTTGTTCAAAAATGCTATACCGATGATTGCTTCAGAAAATATCACAAGTCCAGCTGTGGATGAGGCTTGTAATTCAGACTTTTCTCACCGTTATGCGGAAGGATGGGTTGGACAGAGAGTATATGCGGGTTGTAAATATATCGATCAAATCGAGCAAAGATGTATGGATTTAGCGAAAGAATATTTTAATTGTATTCATGCTGATGTTCGGCCTGTTTCGGGTGTTGTTGCTAATTTAGCTATGTATACTGCTCTTACTTCTGATAACAACGGGAAAATGTGTTGCATGTCTATTGTGAGAGGGGGACATATTTCTCATGCTCCAAGATTCGCAAACAGTGGTAGAGAAATATTTGGTACAGCCGGTTCAGTTAGAGGATTGGATGTAAAGTACTTGGCTTTTGATGATGATGAAATGAATCTTGATATTGATAAATCAGCAAAAATAATTAGAGAATTTAAACCAGAATTGTTACTTCTTGGCGGTTCTGTATTTTTATTTCCTCATCCAGTGAAGGAATTAAGTGAAGTAGCAAAAGAAGTTGGTGCTTATGTAGGATATGATGCAGCTCATGTATCTGGGTTAATCGGTTCAGGATATTTTCAAGATCCCCTTAGAGAAGGTGCTGATGTAATGACTATGAGTACTCATAAGACATTACCAGGACCACAACACGGTACTTTGGTTACAAACCGGGAAGATTTAGTAGAAAAACTAAAAAATTCAACCTTCCCTGCTTTACTTTCAAATCATCATCTTCATAATGTGGCGGGTTTAGCAGTGGCATTGACGGAAATGTTAGAATATGGTAAAGAGTATCATAAAAAAGTAATTGAAAATGCCAAAGCATTAGGAGCAGCTTTACATGAAAGAGGCATTAATGTAATTATGGAACATAAGGGTTTTACAGAAAGTCACCAAATTGTTGCTGATGTATCAGAATTTAAAGATACTATTGGATTAGGTGGAGACATCGAAGAGATTCTAGAAAAAGCTAATATAATCGTAAATCGTAATTTACTTCCATGGGATATTTCCGAAGGAAGACATTATCAAAACCCAGGTGGGTTGAGATTAGGAACTTCGGAAATTACACGATTGGGTATGGGTAAAAGTGAAATGATAGATATCGCTGAATTCTTTAAGCAGATTATAATTGATCAAAAAGATCCCGAGAAAGTAAAGGAAGAGGTTGCTGAATTCCGCAAAGATTTTCAAGAAGTAAAATACTGTTTTTTTTGAAATACTACCATAAAATTTAACTAAAACGGTTATTTTTCTAATTTAGTTATTTTATTTTCAATTAGGTTTAAAACGAATACAATTATGGATCTCAAATTAATTGAGCAAGATGAACATAATCTATCTTTTGTAATTAAAGGAATCTCTATAGAAATGGCAAATGCCCTTCGTAGAATTATGATGAGTGAGGTTCCTGTTATGGCTATTGATGAAACTATATTTCTTAAAAATGATTCTCCTCTTTATGATGAAATTGTTTCACATAGATTGGGAATGATTCCGTTAAAAACCGATTTAGATTCATATAATCTTCCAAGCGAATGTGAATGTGGCGGCTTTGGATGTCCTTTATGTCAAGTTTCTTTAACTTGTGAAGTTGAAAATACTTCCAAAGAACCAGTAGTGGTATATTCAGGAGATCTTAAGTCTGAAGACCCAAATATTGTCCCAGTTAATCCTTATATACCAATCCTCAAAATAGATAAAGGTTCAAAATTAATTTTAGAAGCTTATGCAATTTTAGGGAGAGCAAAAGATCACGTGAAATGGCAACCGTTATCAAATGCATTTTATAGATTTTATCCAGATATAAAATTTGACCAAAAAAAGTGTAAGAATTGTTCAGATAAATGTATTTCCACAAGAATGTGTCCAAAAAAATTATTTACCTTTTCAAATGGAAATCCTCCGATATTAAAAGAAGATTATTGGAAAACTTGTTCTTTATGTAAATCTTGTGAAGATAATTGCGCTGAAAATGCGATTGAGGTTGGATTCAAAGATGATACATATATCTTTTTCTTAGAAAGTGATGGAGTGTTGCCTTTTGATGTCTTACTGAGGAAAACATTCGAGATATTCTTAGGTAAGATTGAAGAATTCATTTTAAAGTTAGAACAAGTTGAGATAAAAGAATAATTTATTCAAAAATTTATTAAATTATCAAATTTTTATATATATATTATAACTAAGAAATAAGTCTCAATATTATGTCACATAAAATTACCGGTCCCGCAAATTACTATCATAGGAAACTAATAAGAGATTTAAGAAAAACCAAACGAAGGATTTGGAGAAAAGTCTCGCGAAAATTAAGTGGACCTAGAAAAAACAGAATAGAAGCTAATTTAAAAAGAATTAATAATAAAACAAGTGAAAATGACGTAATTGTTGTTCCTGGTAAAATTCTCGGAAATGGTAATTTAGACCATAAAATTACAGTCGCTTGTTTAGATTATTCCAAATCTGCCGGAGAAAAGATAAGAAATTCTGGAAGTAAACTAATAACAATAAGAGAATTACTCGAGGAAAATCCCGAGGGTACAAATATAAAAGTGTTTTACTAACATTAAAAAAGTGAGAAGATAAATGCCAGAGTATTATTTATTAGACGCAACCAATAAGATTCTTGGACGATTTTGTTCACAAGTTGCCAAAAGAGCATTATTAGGACAGCATATAATCGTGAAAAATGCTAAATATGCAATAATTTCGGGTACAAAAGGAAATATCCATGAAAATTTTCTCGATAAGTTAAACGTCAAAACAGCAACAAATCCAAGAAAAGGACCTTTTCATAAAAGACGACCCGATGAATTTATGCGCCGAGTAATTAAACAAATGCTCCCCAGAAAAAAGCGCAGGGGAAAAGATGCATTAAGGCGAGTTCATGTTTATATTGAAGATATCCCGGAAAGGTTC
>JARRLT010000177.1:0-7485 GCA_037386725.1 Promethearchaeota archaeon | reverse complement strand
CCAATACAGAATACAAACTCCAAATTATTGAACCCACTAGAACTAAAATGTTACCTAATAAATTTTCAATTAGAATAAATCCCGTAAAATCGAAATTAGTCAAAAGGATAACTACTCCAAACATTCCTAAAATTATACCCAAAATTTTCACGTTTGTCTTCTCTTCATTAAGAAGAATAATTGAATAAATAGTAATCCATATAGGATAAGTTGTATACAATGTTGCCGCTACATTCGCTTGTGTGAATGTAACACCTATAAAATAAATGGCATTTGAAAACCCTAAAGCAAAAAAACTTGAAATAATAATTAGAACCCAACTTCTTTTTATTAAAACAAAAATATCTGCAAGATCTCTTTTAAGAATCAAAATTATCAATAAAAAAATACCACCAATAAAAAATCTAAAGAAAGTGAGTGATAATGCCCCTACACTTCCTTGTAGAACTTTAACAATAATCCATTTGATTTAAGAGAAATTTGGATTAATTTATATTAGTAATATATTTCTTTATTTAAATTAGAGATTAGTTCTGACTATGCCTTTTTTCCCAGAGTTTACTTGTTATATAATAAATCAAAAACATTCCCAATAATACCACAACAATAATACCTAAGATAATATTAAAGAAATTTGCTTGAGCTTGTATATCTGGAATTTGATTAAGTGTAATAGGTGGTCTTAATCCTGTTAATGAGCCCAATACAGCATAAAAAAATGCTCGAGGAATAGTTCCTATAAAGGTTCCTCCAATATATCTTTTATAATCTAAATCGACTAAGCCAGAGGCATAACTAATCGGATCGAATGCTAAAAATGGTAAAAAACGTGCAACAATTATAGCCCATAACCCATATTTATGAATGAAACTATCTGCCATATTAAGAGCACTGATTCCTACAAATTTTTCAGCTAAAGGACGCCCGCCTTTTCGACTAATGAAGTAACAAAGAGTTGCTGCACCTAGCGATCCAATTATACCCATAATTCCACCACCAAACCACCCCCAAATCATTCCTGCTGATAGCAAAACTATTTCTGATGGAATTGGGATTAACAATCCTTGGATAGCCATTGCACCTATGAAAAGTAAAATTCCAAGGAACTTTAGATCATAAATCGGATTTACAAACCAATTTACCACTAATCTTAAAAGAATTGTATTATCCACAAATAAAAGAATATACAGTAAATAGACTGATATAGCAATAAGAACCAATAATATAATTATATAGACAATTGTTTTCTTATCAAAATTAGAAAAATCAACTAGATTTTTAAAATATCTTTTGACTTTTTCTGTAAACTCAGTTTTAACATTAAGATTTGATTGAGTGTCTTTCTCGTTTTTAGTTTCTGTCATATAGATATCATTAGAAAAAATTAAGTAATTATGGTAATAATTTTATACTATAAAAATTATTTATTTTTCATTTCTAAGAATCCTTCATAGTTTATGAATAAGATCTACGTTTTTGGTCATAGAGGTGCAATGGGATATTGTATGGAAAATACTATGTCCTCTTTTAAAAAGGCTGTAGAGTTTAAAGTTGGTATAGAAACTGATGTTAGGTTAACAAAAGATGACAAATTGATTTGTTTTCATGATCCTGTAATAAGAGTTAATAATAAGTGGATTAAGATCAAGGATATCACATTTGAACGATTAAATTCGATACAGCTAAACCCTAAAATAAAGATTCCCTTAATAAAAAACGTGTTCGAAAAGTTTAAAGATATTAATTATGATCTTAGATATAGTTTTGATATAGGAAGCAAGAAAGCAGGAGAAAAGTTAGTGAGACTCCTCAGAGATTATAGGATAATATCGAAAACACAAATAAATATCACTTCTTATAATTATTTGAGATTTTTAAGAACAAAATTTAAATTTATAAAATTGGTTTTTACCATTCCTCATAAAATTGTAAAAATAAAAGAGCCTAAAGTAAATTTTTCCAAGTTGCATGAATTTAATGTTCATGCTATTAACTTAGGAAGAAATAGGTATTTAAAAGAAAATTTCATTAAAGTCATCGAAAATGGTTTTCCATGCTATGTATGGGGTGTTAATTCGAAATTGTCAATGAAAACGGTAATTAATATGTCTCATAAAGATCAAGGTTTTAGTGCGATTTATACTGATTATCCAGATATTTTAAAAAAATTAATAGAAAAAAACATTTAAGTTAATCTGAGAGTTAATAATTATAAAATAGAAAAATCACTTAGTTGATTTAAGCTTGAGAAAAATAGTGGAAAATTTGTACCTTGTTGGAAGTTCTGGATGTGAAGTCTATCTTATTGATACTGAAAGCCAAGATGGATTGGTTTTAATTGATTGTGGTATGAGTTTACAAAATATAAAAAATATTTCAAACGAAGGATTAGATCCTAAAGAAATTAAGCATTGTATTATTACACATTGTCATATAGATCATATCGGAGCATGTAATAATATCAAAAAATTTAACCCTAAAATTAAATTTTATGCCCATCAATTGGATGCACCTCCAATTGAAAAGAAGGGCAAAGATGAGAAGACAGCTGCCTCCTGGTATGGCGTTGATTATAAACCAATTAAATTAGATAATATTTTTAAAAATGAAATTGAAATATTGAAGTTTGGGTCATATAATTTTCAAATCATTCATACTCCAGGTCATACACCAGGATCAATTTCAATTTTAGTAAAAATTAAGTCTAAAAAGGTTTTATTTGGTCAAGATATTCATGGACCTTTTTATAGTAGTTTTGGATCGAATTTAAAAGATTATCAGAAATCAATGCAAAAACTTATTGACTTAGAACCTGATATCCTCTGCGAAGGACACTTTGGAATTATTCAACCTAAAGAGGCGGTTAAAATGTACATAACTAATTACATGAACCAAAATAAACCCTAATCCTTTGGGACAACATTATTTATGTTTAGAGGGTATTTACTTTTTTTAGTCTAAAGCGGTGATCTCCACGTAATTCAATACTATTATTTCTAATAGTTCCTCCAGCACCTAGCTTCTTCTTAGCTTTTGTTAAAATCTCGCTAAGATCTGCATCAAAATTACCTTGAAAAGAAGCTAAGGTCACGATTTTGCCCCATTTTCGCTTGCTGTTAAAAATAGATATTGATTGCTTGTCCGCACTTAGGTCGGAACAAACGCAAAGCTCTTTGGGCAAGGAGCATAAAGGACATATTTCCTTATCGCTAATTGAAAATTTCACAACCTTATTTTAATTTAATATTATATTTTTTTGTTATATTATTTTTTAAACTATATTTCTATTTAAATATTAGTCAATATCCCTTTAAAATCTTTTTTATATAGTTTATAACACATATAGGATGAAACTTTAAATGGAAGATAATGAAATAAAAGTCACTCTTTATCTAGATTTAATTTTATAACCCAAATCTTTAAAGTCCAAAAATCTTGGAAAATAAGAATAGGAAAGAAAAGTAATTTTTTTAAACCAAAAGAGCAATTTACGCTGATTTTTAAAAATCGAAAAAATTTTATAATTATCAGAGCAAGGATTATCCCAACCACAATATAATTAAAAACTTCTAAGAGGAATATAAGGATTAAGCAAATTATATAAAAGAATAATCTCTTTCTCTCTTATGAGATCTTAAATGGTTTAATTGTAATATCTTCCAGAGGATTGGATTCTGTTTCAAGAACTATTATAATTGAGGAAGATTTATAATGCTTTATTTTTATATAATCAAATTCTTGCATATAAATATTAAATTTTCTTAAATTATAGTATAAATAACAAGGATCTACCCCTTTCCTAGATGATTTTTCTAAAAAAGCTCAGAGAACTATTTTAAAAACTTATTTATCTTCTTCAATCTTTAATTGTTCTTGATGTTCGTCTTGATCTTTTCTATATTTTTCTACTTCCCTTTCCATTACATTTAAAGATTGGACAAACCTATGATTCATATATTTATTGAATAAATATATAAGAGTGATTAATCCAAAAATTATAATAACAACCATAAAATAAAAGCTTAATGGCATTTTAAACCAAAAAATCAATATTAACGAAAAAACTGCGAATACAAGAACTTCGACAATTATATTTTGTTTAATATCCACTACTTTTTCTTCTCGTTTATGAATATTACATCTGTTGTATTCTATATTGATCAAGTAATAGTTTAATTACTTTTATTTTTTACCAAGAATTGTGATCCACCCATGATGGTTCTCCTCAAAAACTCGAATGTCTTTATATCCGGCTTTTTCTAAAAATTTCATCATCTGTTCAACTGTATAAATTTCAAATTCTCCTGCTTCTGCCCACTTCTGATTTCTTTCTTCATATTCACGCTTTTCTTTACTTATGTACATTTCATTAATTAAAGCTAAAGTTCCATTTGGTTTAAGCACTCTTAGTATTTCCTTTAAATCATTTACTTTATCAGGCCAAAAATAAAAAGTTTCTACAGCAGTTACGAAATCAAATTTATTATCTTGGAAAGGTAAATTTGATACACTTGCTTTTTTAATATGTACCTTATTATTTTTTCTTAATTCTTTACAAAATTCTTTAGAATATTTCACAGATAAATCAGAATAATCAATTCCATACACTGTTCCATCTTCGATTTTTAAGGCCAATTGAGAAATAGTATATCCCCCACCACAACCAACATCTAATATTTTATAATTAGAGCAAATTGAAAGATGTTTAAGACCCCAAGTAGTTAATTCTGAGTGATGGTCATTCATATCCTCTAATACTTCTTTTCCAAGTTTTCCATGCGGTTTTCTACAATGTTTTAACCTTTTTTTCATTGAATCCATTAGTTTTACACAAAATTAAGTTATTTCTTAACATACAAGTCTATTTTTACAAAATAATATAATTTTTAAAATTAAATTTCTTTTATGGATTTATTCCTAATTTTTTATAAATAATATAATTAAGACTTTTCCTTCAGAGAAAAATAAAAATATTAAAATTATTTAAAATCTATATAATTAGGATAACTTTATTTATAACTGAAAAGAAAATGAATGAAAAAGAATTTGTAAAAATAGGAGAACCTAATTTATTTTGGAGCTATTTTTATAAAATTTCAAACATCCCACGATGTTCTGGGAATGAAAAAAGAGTAAGAGAATTTGTAAAAGAAACAGCAGAATCTCATAATTTTCTCACAAAAATTGATAAGGCTGGAAATTTATTTGTTACAAATTCTAATCAGAAAGTAAATACACCAACTCTAATTCTTCAGTCACACCTTGATATGGTTTGCGAAAAAAACGAAGATATAGTTCATAATTTTAAGGACGATCCGTTAAAATTATTGATTATTGAAAAAAATGGAAAAAAATGGATAACTGCAGATGGTACTACTCTAGGTGCTGATGATGGTATAGGAATGGCATATATGCTCACTATAATTCAATTAATTGGATCCGGAAAATTAAAGTTTGACAATCTCAATCTAAATTTTATATTCACCGTAAATGAAGAAGGTGGAATGTTTGGGGCTTATCAAATAGATGAAAATTTCTTGAAAGGTGATTATCTCATTAATCTTGATAGTGAAAGTATTGATGATTTCACAATAGGATGCGTTGGAGGTAATTATACTACATTTGAACTTGATTTTTCACGATCTCGACTTAATAGGGGATCCGAGTTAATTCCTATGCATATATCTATAGGAGGTTTAAAAGGAGGTCATGCAGGGGTTGATATAAATAAAAGTCGGGGAAATTCTATAAAAATTCTTTCACGAATCCTATGGAATCTCAGAAGTAACTTTCAATTATATCTCGGTACTATTAATGGGGGAAACAGTTTAAATGCAATTCCCCGAGAAGCATTCTCAGAAATTTTAATTAAATAAAATGATTTTTCTAGATTTAAACAAGTTTTTAATGAGTTAGTTGAAAAATATAAAGAATTATATTCTAAAACAGAACCTTTAATAGATTTTAAAATAGAACAATCAAAAGAAGTTTATCCACAGGGATATATTGACTTAAAAGAATCATCAAAGATTATTGATATCTTATTTCTTCTTCCTAATGGCGTAATTTCAATGTATAATACCTTTAATGACTTAGTTAGAACATCAGTAAATCTCGCTTCAGTTGAAACAAAAAGATCCAAAATAAGAATCCAAATTTTGCATAGAAGTTTCTTTCAATTTGAAAATCATGAAATATATGAGAAAATCAATTGTATCCTTAATTTATCAAATTTAAAGTTTAAATTGAAACTTATCGGGGGATATAAAGAATGGAAATCAAATCCTCAATCAAAATTGTTAAAAGTATGCAGTTCAACTTATAAGTTGTTATACGATAAGTACCCTAATTATAAAATGATTCATGGTATTGTCGAATGTGGAATATTCAATGCAAAAGCTCCTAACTTAGAAATAATTTCTCTTGGGTGTGAAGTAAGAGGAGCTCATTCACCAGAAGAGATGGTCTCTATTGATGATATTTCCAAAACGTGGGATTTTCTTAATGGAGTCTTAAATTCTTTAAATAAAAGTTAATTAAATTATTCAACAAACCATATTTAACTATACTTTAGAACTTGACTTTCCCACAATTTCAATTATATCTAATCTTAACATTTTAAATCTTTTTATTGCTTCAGGTTTATTCAATAACTTTTCAATTACTTTTTCGGGTTTTATTTCCAAATGATAAATCATTACTCTAATACCATATTCCTTTTCTTGAAGATCTTCAATAAAATTCATATTTCCCCATAAAACTACTGAAGAATATGCATAATCACATTTACCTTCTAAATATCCTTTATCTTGTATTATTGTACCGCATACTCGTTTATTTTCTCTTAAAAATTCTAATTTCAATCCTTCTTTAGCACAATGGAAATAAAGAGAATTCTTACTTTCATCATATCCATAATTTAATGTCACTACATAAGGTTCATCTTTTCTACACATCGAAATGGTTATATATTTTCCTTGTTTAAGAATCTCTTTAATCTTATTGGTTTCTTTAATTTCTCGTTCTTTTCTTTTAAGATGATATTTAGTCATAAAATGCAAAAATCAAGAAATAAAATAAGAAGGTTGATTTTTAATTTTGAAATTAAGAAAAAGTGGAGGATTTTGTAAATTTATTTCATTTATAATGAGGAGGTAATTGAATAGTCGTTTCTGGTCCACGATAAACTGCAGCTAGATGCATTACCGTGTGGCTTATAAATGCTCCTAATGGATTAGCGGGAATTATAAATGCTAATGTAATTAATGTATTTCCAATTAATACAAATATTAATCTTGAATTCCTAAATTCGGGATATCCAATATGATACAAAATTGTCACGAATAAACTGGCTAAGAGTCCAAATATTGCTACAATTATTACTCCAAACAAGGAAGATGTCCATCCTATTGAAGAAAAACTAATCCATATTGCTAAAACTGGTAGAATATTAAGTAATAGCGCATCCGTTATTCCATAAGCTAC
>JARRLT010000176.1:7711-18032 GCA_037386725.1 Promethearchaeota archaeon | reverse complement strand
TGGGCCACCACCGCGTAGAGGATGGCGAGGATGGACGGCAGATGGCGCACCACCTCGAACTGGTCGCAGCGCGCGTACACCTCCTATACCTAATACAATTTCTTGTAGTATTCGGGTTCTTTTATCGCCCCCATATAACTGATAGGTAATTTTACGGTCTTCTCCAGTGTTTTGTTCGATATCACTATCCAGGAAATACAATTTTATATTCCCTGCAACTGCTTGCCACACTTTGAGCGTGACGACTTTGTTCTTAAAGTAAACTTCTACATACAAATTATTGCCGGCTTCATCTTTACATTCACTAATCGGCAATTGATCAAATTTTGTTGGATTATAATCGATATATTTTTTAATATTGTTTTTTATATTTAACATAAAAGGATAAAAAATTAAACCTTTTTATCGAATAATTTAAAAATTTTCTTTTTATATTCTCTCTTGATTATTTTATGGACCAAGGAGTTATTATTCGAAAAGCCTCTTTAAATGATGCCGAAAATATCCATAAGGTTTTAGTTAAATCTTTTAAAAAATACAAGTATTTTTATAGTCAAGAAGGATATGAAGATACTGTTTTGTCATTTTATAGCAACTTCTTTAAAATTAAATCTTTTTGGCATATTCAAAAATTATTGCACCAAAGAAATTCCCAGTTTTCCCTGTTTTCTTAAAAGAGCACATAAATTTTATGAAAAACATGGATTTAAGAGAACAGGGAAAACTGGGAATTTCTTTGGTGCAATAATTTTTGAATATGCCAAAAAGATTTAATTTTAAAGAAGTTGCTATAAAAATTCTAAACATTTACACGATTTTTGGGAGAGTTCTTATTTTCTTTATTTAATAAGTCACTCTGGGTTATTTAAAATTAAAGAAAGTCATTTTTTAAAATCAGATTTTTATTTCACTTACAACATCATCTATAAAGAATAAATCATTTTTATCTATCTCTTCTTTTAAAACATTAGCTAAAGCATATTTAAAGGCCCAAACTTCAATCTCTTTTTTCAATTTTTTTAATTTCTTTAATAAAGGTAAGAAATCTTTTTTAAGATCTTCATACCACTTTATTTTACTTGGATTAATGGGATATACAACACCTTCATATAGAAAAATTCCTTCTAATTTGCGTGTTCCGGTAATTATATTTTTTAATTTTTCATAATCAGCCTTTATTTTATATTTTTGAAATCCATTGAAGATATTGCTATTATCAATAAATATCATTACACGATCTTGAATTTTTTCTCTCACCTTTTTTAATTTTAGCATTTATTGAAGATTAAGAATAGAAAAAGAAAAATTACATTTTTAATTTTTTAAATACTTCGTCTAACTCGGAATCTGGAGCTTGTTTCTTTGGTAAATTAAGTTTTATTTTATTATCTCCTTCATTGCGTGGAATTATATGAATATGAGTATGATCAACAGCTTGTCCTGCTGCTGGAAAATTATTTTGAACGATATTATATCCATCAATCTTTAACTTCTCATGGATATTTATTGCAACTTTTTTAACTGTCATAAATAATTCTGTGATTTCTTCATCAGGTAATGTTTCCAAGTTTTTGTAATGTTCCTTAGGGATCACAATCGTATGGCCTTTTGAGACTGGGAATATATCTAAAAAAGCAATGTTGGTTTCATCTTCATATATTATTTTTGAAGGAATTTCACCTTTTACAATTTTACAGAATATACAATCATCGTGATTCATATTGATTCACATATTTTTTAAAGAATATAATTTAAAAAATCTTGGTTAATTTAAAACGATATTCTCTAGTTTTTCTCTATTTAGTTTTTGTTAGTAAAAAAATTGATTCTATCAACTTTTCTAATTAATTACTATATTTTACACATTATTAAATCGTAACTTTAAAATATTTAAGCTCTTTACATAAAAAAAGTAAAAAGATTTGAACTAATAAAAAATTAAAATGTCATTGGATAAAATAATAAAAGGAAGTATTTATGGGGATTTTAGAAAATTTGGTATTATCATGCTTATTCTAATCCCTTTAAGAGCAATTGCTGGTCTCGATTTAATAGAAATATACATGGATTTGATCTTAATAGGAATTTCTCTGGTAATCGTTTATGTTTTTTTAGAAATCAATAAGATAAAACCTAGTAATAAATTATTACATTTTTCTTTGGCGATTGTTTTAGCAAATGTTGGTTATTTTATCGCAGACATTTTAGATAAATATATCTTTAACACTATGATTTTAGATGTAAGTACTTTTTTTGCTGGTTCAATTATATTCATAGTTACTATAGGTTCTAATATTGTACATATTTATGGATGGAATGAATTTCGCAGATATATTGTAACTTCACCTAAATTATTTCCAGAAAATATCGAAGAAAATTCGATAAGTGGCTCTAAAAATGTTATTTATGCAATAGCAATAAGAATCGCCACTTCAATAATTACCCTATTTATTTCTAACACTTTTGGAGATATGGTTTTCATATTAGGTATGGTAATTTTATATTTAATTTTTGGCTCAATTGCTCTTTTTATTATTGGTTATGCTCAACTTTCAGCATAACCAAAAATAAAAAAATTAAGAGATGTTAGCTTTCATACTCTTCAATTTGCTCGGAAAATAAACGCCTAACTGCATCAAATCGTGTTTCTTCACCAATTTGCTCAACATTCTTTAGAGAAATAGCTTCTTTTGGACATACGGCAATACATTGAGGTTCTCGTTCTCCAATTTCGGGATCGATATAATCTTCCTTCATACTTTCACATAAATCACAAACTAATGCCTTTTGATTATCTAAATGAAGTGAAATTACACCAAAATCACAAGCTCTTATACAAAAACCACAACCATTACATTTATCTTCATCTAAAACAATATTTCCGGTATCATCATCTTTTGTTAAAGCTTTTTCTGGGCAAGATCTGATACAAGGAGCATCTTCACATTTCTGACACGCAAGAGCAATATTAAATACGGGTTCTACTCGAACTCTGTGGATTCGAGAATTAATAGGATTAAAAACTCCATCATGTACGAAAGAACAGATAGATTCACAAGTTTCACATCCAGTACATAAATCTGGATCAACTAATATAAATTGATGGATTTTACCTCCTCGTTTGCTAGTCTTTAATTTAGCTTTTGACATTACTTCTTCCCTCCTTTAGCGCTTAATTTACCAACAACAAAATCAAGTCCTAAGTCCTTAAGCGTTTCTTCAGTTGGAATTCCTGTTTCTTTATCCCAGCCTCTAGCTTCATAATATCCGCTTAAAAGAGTTTGAAATCCTTTTTCATCTAAAGTAACACCTTTAGCGGGACCTTTAGTATGTGCCGTTGTAAAGAACTTTTCTGGAGGATGATCATCATCTCTGGTCCACCCTTCTCTAATATTAAAACACTTAGAAAGATTGACAATAGCAGCACCTCGTTTGTTAATTGAAGCTCCTGTATGAGGAATACCAGTGACAAATTCATAAACTTTAGCCATTTCATCATCGTCTTCATAAATTCCTCGAGTAAATTTACAAATAATATAGGAATCTATGATACCATAGATATCTTCTACATCAATAATAGCCTTACCTCTTTCAAGTGGTTTATCATAGCTAAATCTATCAAATTTTCCTTTAGCATCTAAACCATAGGCTCCATTTCTAAGGTGACAAGCACCGCGAATCGACACACTTTCTCCAACAGAGAAAGAAGTCATTCCATGAAGATCAAATGCTGGCATTTCTAATCCTTTAATATTCATGGCATAAAACTTTGGATTTTTTCGACCCATTTCTTCAAGTCGTTCTGCTGCTACTTTTGTACCCTCTCCAAAAACTTCTCCAGCAAATCCTTCACCACGGATCATCTCCTCAGTGAATCTTACTAGATTTTTCGTAGATCCAAATGGCAATTCATATCCTAGTTCTTTCTTAGTAATTACTCCATCTTCAAAGCATTCACAAGCCATTGCTGCGGTAACCCCCCCAGAAATTGCATCAATTCCAAGGTTATCGCAGAGCTCAACACATTTAAATACTGTTGGCCAATCAGAACATCCAGTTGCAGTTCCAAATCCATAACATAATTCAACATCAATACTTGCAACTAAATTTGGATAATCTGGATGTGTTTTAGGAACTCTTGTTAAGTGATCACACCCAATTGAACATTGAGAGCAAGCTACCTTTTTTACAACCCAATCTTCATTTAATTTTTCTCCAGTAAATTCCCCGTTGGTAATTTTATCCCATGTACCCTCACGATAATTATGAGTTGGCATCATTCCAAGCTTATTATAGCTAGCAAGTCCAGCTGGTGTTCCTAAGTCTCTATATTTTGATGTTGCAGGACCATTAGCCACTTTAATTAATTTTTTAGCTAATTGATAAAATTCTTTTGGTTTAGCCACTTTTATTCCTTTTGTTCCCCTAAAGGCAATAGCTTTAAGATTCTTTGATCCCATTACAGCACCCATGCCTGTTCTGCCTGCTTGGCGATTTCTATCATTCGTAATACAAGCCATTCTACATGATCTTTCTCCAGCAGGACCAATAGACATAACAGCAAGTCGATGATCTTGGAATTCTTCCCTAATCATTTCTTCAGTATCCCAAGCACCTTTTCCCCAAACAGTATCCTTACATGGTACTAAATATCTGTCATCATCATCAATTACTAAATAAACTGGCTCGGGAGCTTTTCCTTTTATAACAACCATGTTAACTCCAGCTCTACGAGCTTGTGCTCCAACAGATCCCGATGATATTGCCATTCCGAACATATTTGTTAAAGGAGATTTGGCAAAAACCCCATATTTAGAGCTTGTAGGAAGAATTGTTCCTGGAAAAGGACCAATTGCAAATACAAATACGTTATCTGGTCCTAAAGGATCCACTCCGGGTTTCAATTCGTCCCATAAGACTTTGGCACCGAAACCATAGCCTCCAATCCAATCTCTGCAGAATTCTTCAGACAGAGTAGTTTCTTCAATCGTATTATTAGTTAAGTCTACGTCAAGTCTCGTTTGAGAATAACCCTTTACTTCATCTGGTACGGGTATATCTTTTGATTCGGTCATGTTATTCACAATTCTTTAAGTATATCATTAATTATTGAAAATTTTTTCATTACAAACAATTTATGAAAGAGCTTCGAACTTTATTAATTTAATAGTTTAATCAAATAATATCTTCTATTATAATAGTGTAAACAAAAGATATTCTCTCAATCATAAATTAATAAATTTTCAATAATTTTCATATAAATTTTTTTGATATTTTATAATAATGTATGGATATAATTTAAGATTCATACTATTTTGAAGATAATTTCGATATGTATCTATATACATATCAATTTGGAATATTTAATTCATTACAATCAAATACATATTTTTCTATAAAGTAAGTTAAGAGGTTCCTATTTCAAATATGAATTTTTTCTAAGATTATTGGAAATTAAAAGATAGTTAAAAGAATATTTCTTGAAATAAAATAATAAAATTAAGAAATAAGATTTAGAAATTAAATTTGAATACTCCGTGTTATTTAGATTTAAGGCGGATCATTCTTTTAAATCCTTTTACTTTGGCATCTTGCCATTCTTTGCTTTTTTCAGGCGGAACAACATATTGTTCGATATAATTTTGAGATATTAATTGACTTATTAACTTTTGGCCTTTTTCATTCCTCATAATAATCATTGAATAACCTTTTGGAGCTCCAGAGGAACCTACACTAATATCCGAGAATCTTCCTGTGAATTCATCACAGGATTGACAAGTATTTCTAACAGCTGGATCTAATTTTTTAATATCTACTTCAATTTGTGTATCATCTTTAGTGTTAATGAAAAAATTCTTCTTTATGAAGGTACTTTTAATATTAGTAGATTTGATTTTAGTTTCCTTTTCGAGGATCTCATATAACTTATCATAGTCGAAATTTTCATAACAAAACAAACTAATAATATATTGAATTACATGAGCTGGCTTAATATTCAAAAACTTCATTTTACGTATTGCTCTTACCTGACAAGGTGTTCCAACAAATGCTAATCTCAACTGATCGATATCATAAATTCCTTTCTTTTTCTGAATTTCTAGGGAAATATTGTACAAATCTTTTAGTGGTAAAACTTGTGAAGAAACAGAATATCTTGTTCCAGAAGATTTCAAGAGTTCTTCCTTATCAAATATAATCTTAGGCTCTGTTTCTAGTTGATCGTTATATTCCGATACTACTGCGGCATC
Source organism: Promethearchaeota archaeon (assembly GCA_037386725.1). Lineage (GTDB taxonomy): Archaea > Asgardarchaeota > Lokiarchaeia > Sigyniarchaeales > SOKP01 > JARRLT01. The sequence continues at coordinate 11,784 of JARRLT010000176.1, read as the reverse complement.
AATTTTATGCCTATCGAAAAGATACTTTAAAATCGTGGTAACAATACCTCCATCTTGGCCAACTTCTTTTATTTGTTCATGTGTTGTTTTGGCTGCTAAGATATCCTCTCTCTTCCCAATCTCGTCCTCTACACAATAAAATTGATTTAACTTATCCATCAAGATTTAACATGATTTTCCATTTTAATTACATCAAAACTTTGGCTCTCACAGTAAGAAATACAAGCTCCACATGCGCAACATTTACCTGCTTGAACAACATCTTCATTTAGATCTTCAAAAGTTCTTACATTTTTACCATTTTTAATAATACCTTTTGACTCTGTCATAAACTTTCTTTCACTTCCATTAACATGATTTAAATTCTAAAGATCCTAATCTTTTAGGCATTTTTGAGGGACCTAGCTTTTTTACACTTTCGGTAAAGTCTCTTATTAATTCAGCAAATTGTTTACCTTCACTTGCTGATATCCAATGAAGACGAAAACGCTCTTCCTCAAATCCAAGTTTCTTAATTAAATTTTTTACATGACCCATACGTTCTTTTGCGTGTTCATTTCCGCTAATATAATGACAATCTCCAATATGACACCCAGTTACTAAAACTCCATCAATTCCATTTTTGAATGCATCTAAAATAAAAGAAGGCTGAACCCTTCCCGAACACATTACTCGAACTATTCGAATAGATGGGGGATATTGAAACCTTTTTTTTATTCTTAGTTTCGGTCAAAATTTTTCCCTCCTAAATTTAATTCTCCTCCTTAGTACACACTTGTAAATCTATACCGGTAAGGAGATCTATTTGTTTTTTTATTTGGAACTTAGTGAAATGATTTTGATCGATTGCTCCAAGAGGACATTCCGCGACACAAGCCCCACAACCCTTACAAACAGCACTAATCACGCGGGCTTTTATTTCAATAAGGTTATATAATCCTACTTTTTTTGTTGTTTCGATCATATCAATAGCATTATAAGGACAAACTTCAATACATCTTCCACATCCAATGCATTTATCTTCATTTATATAGGATGTTATACCTTCTGTTTCTACTTCTCCTTTAGCCATTAAAATTGTTGCTCTTGCTGCAGCACCATATGCTTGGGAGATACTCTCATCAATATTTTTAGGCCAATGGGCACTTCCGCATAAAAATATTCCTTCTGTTGCAAAATCGACGGGTCGAAGCTTTACATGTGCTTCTAAGAAAAATCCATCTTCGGTAGTTGGAACTTTAAGCATTTTAGCTAAATCCTTAGTACCTTCAGCGGGTAATTCCGGTGTCGCTAATACTAATAAGTCTGAATCATATTCTAATTCTGTTTGGCCACCTAGATCTTTATATTTGATATGGAAAGAGCCATCATTATCGGAGATCTTAATATCTTTAAGAGATTTATATCTTCCATAAGATACTTTTTTTCTTGCTTCTCTCCATAATTTTTCTGCAAAAAGTTCAGAAAATTGCATTTCTCTATATAGAATATGAATATTCGCGTTTGGATTAGCCTTTTTCAGAGTCTCGATGTTTTTTAAGGAAGCCATACAACATATATTAGAACAATAATTTTTAGTAGTTGAATCTTGGTTAAATATATTTTTTCTTTGATCAACACATAAAATTATTGTTGCATTGGCAAATTCGGGAAGGTTTGAAGGATCTAATGTATTTAGATCCGTCTGAGTTAGTACTTTTTTAGGATATTTCTTAATTAAGTCAATATATCTCTGAGATTGCGATTGATTTGCTCCAGTGGCAGCTATAATAGTTCCAACTTGAAAATTCTCTTCTTTTAAGTTGTTACCGTTATTCTTTATTTTTATTGTATAGTTTCCCACAAATCCATATATATCAGAAATTTCTGTATTTGTATAGATATGTACATTTGATTTTTCTTGTAATTGTTTAATTTGATTATTAATATCTTCTTTGGAAATTGATGTATTAAATAGATCATAATAATCTAATACTTTTCCTCCTAACTTATCCTTCCTTTCTACAAGATGAACTTCAAAACCTTGGTTTGCTAAATTAAGAGCTGCATTAATTCCAGCTATACCCCCTCCTATTACCATAGAACTCTGTTTCACTTCAACTTTAATTCTTTTCAAGGGTCTTAAATTAATTACCTTTCCTAAGTACATTCGAATTAAGTCTTTAGCCTTTTCAGTAGCCTTTTCTGGTTCCTTCTGGTGAACCCATGAATTTTGATCCCTTATATTTACTAATTCAAATAAAAATGGATTTAATCCCGCTTCTCTTAAGGTATTTTGAAATAATGGTTCGTGAGTTCTTGGTGTACATGAAGCAACTATAAATCTATTTAGATTATGTTCTTTAATCATTTCCTTTATACGTTCTTGAGAGTCGGAACTGCATGAATACATGTTTTCTTCAGCATGAGCAACATACGGTAAGGTATTTAAATAATCAACAACTTCTTGAACATCCACAATTCCACCTATATTAATTCCGCACCTGCAAACAAGAATCCCAGCTCTAGGCTCTTCATTTGTTTTTACTTCAATTTCTGGGGGGTATTCTGGATCAATTATTTCTTTAAATCTTACAGGATAAAGTTTTTCACTTATTTTGGCTGCACAAGAAGACCCTTCGGCTACAGATACAGGAATGTCCTTTGGTTCTTTTGCATATCCTGTAAAAAAGATATTTTTATTTTCTAATTCTTTAAGAGAGTCTTTTGAAATGAAATCCATTTCATTTACATCTGCATTTAATGATTTTAAAAATTCATAGTAATCTTGATTCGGAAATAGTGCGCTTGCCAGTACAGCCATATCAAGTTCTGAAGATTTCACTAATCCTTCATCTAAATCCTCATAAAAAACAGTCAGTTTTCCATTTTCAGAATTTTCCTTTATTTGTGAGACACGTCCGTTAATGAATTTTACTCCATATTCATCTTTACTTTTTTCAATAAATTCATAAAAATTTTTGCCTTTTGCTCGTATTTCGGTATTAAATATCATCAATTCAGTATCTGGGGCATGTTCTGCAGTAACAATTGCCTGTTTAGCTGCGGCCATACAACAAATGGAAGAGCAATATTTTTTACAATCGGGATCGTGAAAATTTCTTGAACCTACACATTGAATAAATCCTATTTTATGAGGGTGCTTTTTATCATCTAATCTAATGACGTTTCCTCCAGTCGGACCATTTGCACTTAATAATCGTTCATATTGCATACTAGATACAACATTAGGACTTTCTCCTCCAAGATTAGGATAATCTTGTGGATACTTTTGAACCCAGCCAGTTGCAATAACAATTGCTCCTACATTAAATTCAATATTCTCAGGTCCTTGAGAAAAATCTATAGCTTCAGCACTACATGCTTGTTTACAGAGACCACATATCTCATAATTTAAGTATAAACATTTGTTATCGTCTATTAAATATACAGGGGGTACTGCTGAGGGAAATGAAATATGAGCTGCACTATGACTCTTCAAATTTCTATCAAAACCATGAGGCAAACCCCTAACAGGGCAAATAGATGCGCAATCACCACAACCTTTACAAGTATCTTCCTTTATATATCTTGGTTTTTTCTCAACGGTAATTCTATAATTCCCTGTTTGCCCTTGAATATTTCTAACTTCTGAATAAGTCAATAATTCAATATTCGGATTACGATACACTTCAACCATTTTTGGAGCTAAAATACATAAACTACAGTCAAGGGTTGGAAATGTTTTATCAAGTTGAGCCATTGCTCCTCCAATGGTGCTTTTCTTTTCAACAAGATATACTTTAAATCCCATTTCAGTCAGATCTAAGGATGTTTGAATCCCAGCAACCCCACCTCCAATTACTAAAACACTGCTAGATAAGTCAGACATTTTTAAATGACACTATAAATAATATCTAGGTATACATGAGTATTATTTTCAAATTCTTAAATTACAAAAATAATGGTTTAATATTTAATCTAACGATTATTTTTTAAAAAATTGATGTCAAATATTTGTAAAGTCAAAAAAGTTTTTAGATTTATAATTTAAAGCATATATTATTATAATTTTAAGTTTTTGATGAAATAAA
>JARRLT010000176.1:0-7695 GCA_037386725.1 Promethearchaeota archaeon | reverse complement strand
AAATTAAAATAATTAGGCAATATTTTTACACTTAAGAAGAGTCTTAAAATTGAGTACCTATGTTAAGCAAACTTGTTGAGACAGTCAATCTCTCTCCCGCTGTAGGTAGTTCATTTCGAAATTGGATGAAAGTTTTATATAAAAATCGTCACATTTCAATTAAGGCAATTCCTAGAATTCTCTTGGTATGTTTACTTAGTCTTTTAGGAGTACCTTTTCGAATTTATGAATATCTCAGGGTGCATAAGATGATTACAAATTATACTCTAAAAGAGGATCCAATATTTATTATCGGCCACTGGAGAAGCGGAACAACTCATCTTCACAATCTATTATGCCAAGATCCTCAATTTGGTTTTGTAACAATGTATCAATCAGCATTTCCAAAATCATTTTTATGTACAAGTTTTTTCAAGATATTTCTTAAGCTTTTTATGCCAGACACCCGTCCTATGGATTCTATGGAATTACATGTTGATAAACCCCAAGAAGAGGAATTAGGTCTAGGTAATCTTTGTCCATATTCGTTTTATAATGGATTTTATTTTCCTGAAGATATGATGAAACATTTTTATCATTATATCCGCTTTAAGAATGTAAATGGAAAGGTTAAATGTGAATGGAAAAAGAATTATTTGTATTTACTAAAGGCAGCCACTATTAACATGAAAGGAAAAAAACTTATTCTTAAAAATCCAGTGAATACCGCAAGAATAGAAATTCTTCGAGAAATGTTTCCAAATGCGAAATTTATTCATATCTATAGGAATCCATATGTTGTATATTTATCTACTAAAAGATTTTATGAAAAAGCAATAAAGTATTTTATGTTACAAAAGATTTCTGATAAGGAACTTGATGAAAATATATTAAAAATTTATAATCAAATGATGAAATCTTTTTTTAATGAAATAAAGTCGATTCCAAAAGAAAATTTTGTAGAGATAAAATTTGAAGATCTTGAAAGAAATCCTATAGAACAGATTAAAAAAATATATCAGAATCTCCATATTGGTGGGTTTAATAGAGCAAAAGATTTAATCCAGAAATATCTGAAAACCATATCAGACTATAAGAAAAACAGATATAAATTAGATCTCCTCACAATAAAAAAGATCAAAGATTCTTGGAATTTTACCATAAAAAAATGGAACTATAGCGTTCCATTAATTTCATAGCTATAGAAAGAGTTAATTAACAGCTTTAAAATATCATTTCACTATAAATTGGTATCTTTTTCTTGGATATTTTTAATCAAACATTAAATTTAGTTTAAATTTTTAAGTATTAACGTAATTATATAACTTTGAATTATTTTTATCCTAAAAGAGTAAATTTTAAGTTATAAGATTCTTAATTTTAATTATAATAATATGGAAATAGGTAAATCTAATAATTCAAATCTTTAACTTCTCTTGTCCTTTTTGCGGAAATGAACTTAAAACAAGAAATTCTAAATGTTTTAATTACTACTGCAAAGGACAAGATTTTACTTTAGGAAATTTAGTTTTATCAAGAATAAATCCAAGTTTAGGAATCGGAAAAATTATTAAAGTTCTTGAGATACCTTCATCTCGATCCTTGGATGAAGAAGATACCTATATAATTACAAAATATAAAGTAAGATTTCAAGGAAATCATATAAAGATTTTCCATCCTATTGATTTAATACATTTCATTTTTAGAGTAAATGACAAAATTCAAACTAAAAACGAAATAGGAATTTTGGGAGTAATAAATTCAAATGAGTTTGAAATGAATAATAGCCTAATATCCTATGAAATCCTTAGTCAAGATGGTAAGAAAACTCAAATTTATGAAAATGAAATAGACATATTTAATATAAGCCAAACAAAGTTAAATCTCTCAAAAAAAGAATTAGATCCTCCAAAAAATTTCTTGCTAAAGTATTGGGCTCATCAGTTTCTCTCTTTTTATACCTCCTATCAAATAAAATGCATTACCAATTCAAGATTAACTCTTATGCCACACCAAATAAACGTAGCCCACCGTCTTTCAGAGGAATATTTTCCAAGGATTTTATTAGCTGATGAGGTAGGTCTTGGTAAAACTATTGAGGCTGGTATATACCTAAAAGAGATGCGAGCAAGAAATTTAGCTGATCGGATATTGATTATTGTTCCTGCAACCCTTGTAAATCAATGGGTATTTGAAATGGAAAATAAGTTTAATATGAAATTCAAGATATATGATGGGAAAAAAATTAAAAAATTATCAAAACTAGGAGATCATAGGTTTGCTAAAACATTAAAAAATCCATTCTACTATGACAATTTAATCATTTGTTCCATACAATTTGCCCGAAACCCAAAATATGCTGAAATGTTATCTAAAATCTCTTGGGATATTGTCATTTTCGATGAAGCCCATCATCTAAGACGCTATTTATTAAATTTCTCGACTGGAAATTATAAAGAAACACTAAATTACGAATTAGCTAGAAAATTGAGTTATAATTCAGAAAGTATGCTTTTATTAACCGCAACACCTTTACAATTACATTCATTTGAACTTTATTCCTTGATAGAATTAATTCAACCAGCGTCGTTTGAAAACTTTAGCGATTTTGAACATTTTAGAAAAAATATGCCTTTTATTAACTTGATGATCGCCAATATAACGAACATCGAGAATTTGAACACTTTTGAATTAGAAAACACGCTAAAATTACTTAAAAGGTTACATTATATTAAAAAAGATGAATCTAGTGAAGAAATCCTTAATAACTTACGAAAAGAATCTTATAAAAATAATTTAATAAAAAAGGTAGAAAGTGATCATACTCTTTCCAAGTATTTAATACGAAATCGAAAGAAAAATGTATTTTCTAAGGATTTCTTAAATGAAAGAGTGGTTAAAACCCTGGTAATAAAACCTACCAAAGCTGAGCTAGAAATTTATAATGAAATTCGATTATATCTCGCAAAAATTTATAATAGCACTCTAAATGATCAAAAAAATATCGGTTTAGGGTTTGTTATTACTACACTTCAGAAACTACTAACTAGTTCAAAATTCGCAATAATGGAAAGTATAAAACGAAGACTTGAACAAATTGATAAATTAAAAAGTATGTCATTTGAGATGGAGTTAATTGAACAAGAAGATCCTGATTATTATCAATTATTTCTCAAGATTTAATCAATTTACTTAATCATGAAAAGATTCTAAGAGAATTTTATATCAAATTAAATAAAATCTCTTACGACTCAAAGTCAAAAAAGTTAATTGAACTTATAATAGATTTACATGAAAATAATCCCAATGAGAAAATTATTATTTTTACTCAATTTGTTGATACATTATTATTTTTAAAAAGAGAAATCAGAACATACTTAGGAGATATCTTCATTGAGACTTTTTATGGGGGAAAAGATAAAAAAGAGAAGGCTGACATTGTTGAAAGATTTAGAAATAGCGATAAATTTTCTATCCTTCTTTCAACTGAAATCGGGGGAGAGGGTAGAAACTTTCAATTTTGTCGAATTCTTATTAATTATGATTTACCATGGAATCCCATGAAACTAGAACAGAGAATTGGCAGGTTAGATAGAATTGGTCAGGAATCTAAAAAAATTTTCATTTATAATCTTTTTCTAGAAGGTACAATTGAGACAGATATAATTTTCGCTTTAAATAAACGAATTAATTTATTTGAACAATCAATTGGAAATTTAGAACCGATTTTAGGTCAAATAGAAAAGGAATTTAAAAATCTTATTTTTATCGAAGGAAACCAAAAACAGCAAAAATTAAGAGAATTTAGTCGAAACCTAGACTCAGAAATTAAAAAAGCTAAAGAAATTGAAATCCATTTAGATGATTTACTCATTGATAAGAAATCTTTTCAATTTGAGGGTTTAGTATCTAATCTAAATTGTGAAGATATAAAATTAACTAGTAATAAATTATCTATTTTTATGAAAGAATTTTTGCAAATAGAAAATCAAAAATACGGAACATTAACTAAATTGGAAAAAAGCAACGATGAGAAATCTATTGAGAATGAAAAATACGATGATGAATTTCTTATTGAACTTTCTAGAAATTTTTTAAGAATAAATAAAAGTAATGTAAAAGAAAAGTATCATGGAACATTTGATCTTACTATTGCAAGAGAAAAAGAAGAAATTGATTTTTTCGCACTAGGTCATCCCGTTATAAATAATATATTAAATTTTAGTCGTTCCTCAAGATTTAAAGGAGAAATAACAAAATTATCTGTAAAAAAAGAAGAATTATTGAAGCTATTGAATCCCTTGATTGAATTTAAATTGGATCAATTATACCTCTTAATATTTTCCATCGAGTTTCAAGGATTTATTAACGAAAAAAAGATTTCTGCGATTTTAATAGATAAAAAAGGGAATGAATATGAAGAAATAGTTAATGAATTACTTGATATTACAAATTTAAATAGCTTATTTGAATTTGATCGATCTCAAGAAATAATTATTTCAATTCAAGAAGAAAAAATTCAAGAAATAAAAAATATAGCAAAAAGGATTTTAATTCAAAAAGATATTAGATGGAAAAAAGACGTTAAAAAATTAAATTCCCATATTTTCAAAAAAGAACGAATAAAGAAAGATAAAATATATAACTATAAAAGGAAAGTTCTTAATCAGAAACTTCAATCTTTAAAGAATAATGTTGAGAAAAAGAGTTCAAAATTACCTACTGAAAAACAAAAGGAAAACATTAGAAAAATTGAGGATAACAAACGAAAAGAAGAAAAGTTAAGGCGCATTAAAAATCTTAAAGAAGATATCAAGTTTCTGAAATCAGATATTAGTCGAACTGAGAAGAAAATTGATGATTTAGCTTTTGAGTATGAAGATCTTAAAAACTCTATGAAAAAAAGAAATAAAAATAACTTTTACACTAATTTAGTCGGATTTGCTAAAGTTGAATTTATAGACTAATTTTTATCTGAAAACACTTAAATTGATTTATTTGATTTTAAAGAGATAAAATTCTTTTAGAAACCCCTCTTTAATTAAATAATGGACACAAGAATCGGAATACAGTATCAACATATTCTCGAGCATTTTCCCAAGGCAGAGAAAATTGGCAATAATATTTCTCACCTTAAAATTGAATTAAATGGGGGGATAATTCTGAAAATAGATTATTCTAAATATCCTAAAAGGCCAAAAGTTATCTTAATTAACCAACAAACAGGGAAAATTCATAAAAAATTAAATAATGAGATTGAATCTTTAAGAACTTGGAAAAAGACTAAATCTAAATCCATTTTAGATGTATTAAATGAAATCGTTCGAATTTTAGGAGATTTACAGTCAAATCTAGTTAGAATAAAAAGGGATTTGCTAGAAGGATTCTTTACTTTAAGTCGAGAGCACCATCCAAAGGAATTTTTAGGTGTTTTAAAAATGGAACAAAATATATTTACTGAATTTATATTACCTCCAGGAGCAGCTACTTCGAGAACTTCTGGTGTATTTTTTCCAAATCGCCTACCACTCAATCGATACTATCAAGGAACGATTCATTCCCATCCTTCAGGAAATCCACATCCTTCACTTCAAGACTTAAATAGTATTTTTAAGTCGAAAAATTACAATTTTATTGTAGGCTTTCCATATACATTTAACAACATTAAATGTTTTGATAAAGATGGCACAGAAATCAAATTTAAAGTGATTGATTAATAAATACAACACATTTTTTTAATTAAATTCATAAAAAAGTAATAAATTCCCTTTAATCATATCATAGATTCTTTGTTTCTAATAATTTGATTACCTCTTTTTTAATTCCAGGTTTATAAGGAATAATCTTACCAAAACCTATTATGTTGAATGTCCCATACGGATGAATGGCATACTGTTGAATTTCTTTAGTATCATTTAGAAGAATTTTTTGAAAACTTACATTATTTTTGACTGATAATTCTTCTATATCGTTTATGAGATCAGGTAGATAAGGACATTGATGAGTATATAATATAGTTATACCTTTATCATATTTTTTTAATTTTACTTTGGGAAATGAATAAAATTTTGGAAGAGGTAATTTTTTGTCGAAAACTATTGCATATAATTTATAGTTAGTAGAAAATTCATCTATTTCCTTAAAACTATTTTTAATAAATATATTAGATTTTGGTAACCACCCTCCTTTTTCAGCAGTCATACCAACGACTCCATACATTTTTGCTTCTTTCGCATCATTAATGCATTCTTTCAGAAGATTGCTAGCGTAACCTTTATTTTTATGTTTACCAATAACCCAGATACAATGAATAACCATCCAATTATTTGCTTCAATTCCTCTCCAATTATATTTCCCAGGAATGTATTCTATAAAACCCCGAGATGTTTCCTTTTCTCCTTCTCTTACTAAAAGTAACTTGTACTTAAGCCCTTCTTTAAATCGATCTTTAATCCATTTTACCTTATTTTGATATCCTGTTTGTTTCTTTTGCGATTTTTTGCATAGTAACCCATATTTCTTTATATTCGTCTCATTAATATCTATTATTCTAAAAGTCAATCTTCTTTACCTATTTTTTATTTTTTACCCTTTTTAATTTTAAAATGTCATAATTATTGTTCTTGTGATGATATACTTTTTTAATATTTAAGGGTATCATTATTTAATTATCTTTTAAGTTACTATATTATTCAAATTTTAATCCTTTAATTGTTACTCCAATACATAAAAATTGGCAAACCCCCTCTTTTTAAAAGTTTCATTCAATAATTAAAGTTATATCAATTCGAAACAGAAAATTTTGTTATACAACTATTATGCCAAATACGTTAGAGAAGATAAAAATACTTGGAGCTAACTCAAAATATGATATTTGCGCGAGTACTGCTTCAAGTCGAACGGAAAAATATCCAAACTTATTTGGAAATTCTGAAAATTGGGTTGGGGCAACTGCAAGTGCAGGAATTTGTCACAGTTATACTCCTGATGGGAGATGTATGAGTCTTTTTAAAACACTTTATACTAATAAGTGTATCTATGATTGTAAATATTGTTTTTCTCAAAGTTGCAAAAAAAGAGTAAGTTTTACCCCCGAAGAATATGCAAGAACCTTTATGAAGCTTTATTCAATGAATGTAGTTGAGGGACTATTTCTTTCTTCTGGTGTATATCGTAGTGCAGATTATACAACCGAAGAGATGCTAGATGCAGTGCGGTTATTACGATTTAAATATAATTTTCAAGGCTATATTCATTTCAAGTGTTTGCCAGGTGTGAGCCAATCTCTTCTAAAAGAAGCAATTTCGCTTTCAGATCGTATCTCAATAAACTCTGAAGCATCTACTCAAGGTTATTTGGCAGAAATAGCAGCACAGAAGGATTTTAAAAATGATATTGTGACAAGACAACGATGGTTGAAAAGTCTTCGAATAAGACATAATGAAAAGGCATTAAAAGAATTAAAAGATATGAAAAAAGAGGAAAACTTAAACTTTCAACAAGACAAGATTAAACAAAGAAATTCTAATGGCTATAAAAAGTTCCGATGGGATGGAGCCCCAGTTCTTAATGGAGGTCAAACCACCCAATTTGTAGTAGGTGCTGCTGAAAATGAAACTGACTTAGATCTCCTTAATAGAATTGATTGGCAATATAAAAAAATTGATTTAAGAAGAGCATACTTTTCATCCTTTATACCAATTGAAGGAACTCCAC
>JARRLT010000175.1:0-13574 GCA_037386725.1 Promethearchaeota archaeon | reverse complement strand
ACCAACCAGGGCCAGGTTTTGTTTCAGATAGCCCCACTGGTATTTGACAAACAAGACCGCGCTTTCCCAACCCTTGATAAAATCCGACTGCCTGGTTTTGTCAAAAAGCGTGAGCCCCGTCCCGACCAAAGTTTGGAGGGCAAAACCGGCTCGGCCGAAGTTGCGCCATTGCGTGTCTGTAAGATCTTCGTCGGTTTGTACGGAATAACCGGAAGGCAGAGAGGTTTCAAAATTATATGATTTGCCGATCGATTCCAGGTACACTGCATGGCCCAGCTCATGAATACAAATTGAAGCAACGGCACCGGCCGCGACTTTCAGCCAGTTGCTGTTTTGAAAGGACTTCATATTCAGACCGAAAAAATAGAATTCGAATCCGGCTTGGGCGATAGCCGGGGCGGTGTAAAGGATGAACTGGGTGAATATAAAAATGATAATAGTTAAAGAACTTAAAATCCTAAATCTTTTACTTTTAAAAATTTTCAACACCGTTAGACACTTATATGAAACTTATTTCTAATATTAAGGATGTTTTATAGTTAAAAATTGATAATTAAAATTGAATTTAATACTTTTTCTTTCTAGGATTCTTAATTTAAAATAATTAAATTAAAAAGTTGGCAATAAAAATAGTTTAAAACACATACATGATTTTAAAATAAAAATTTGGAGATACAATGATAAAAAGGCCACTCTAATCATTAATGCGTATTATATTATTTGAAAGTAATATAGTGCATTCAAATTTGTCCAAATAAGCCGCGCGGCGAGGGTCGAACTAGCACATGCTTTTCAGCAATCTACCAATGTACTCACGCCGGCATTCGCCTCCTGTTGTTACAAGCTCCAATCAATCTTCAAATCAAGGCGACAAGGGTTTTGTGAAACAGTCGCGCTCTACCATTAAGCTACAGCCCCATATGTTGTCGGGGCTGACGGGATTCGAACCCGTAACACGTCCGTGACAGGGATGTAGTTCCACAGGCATTCGCCTTAAGCGTTTTTAATTTTTTCAATCATCCTTGAAAGAATTTCGTAATTTTGCTGTTTTAATTCTTCACTATTTAGATTCAAGTAACACTCATATGTTAACTCATTTCCTTCTAAAAGTAAACCTGTTGTATGGATAATGTCGAAATGTCCTAAAATCTCTTTTAAATTATTGATTTTATCTGAATTTATTTCTTTATCGTGGATATGAATTTTTAAAATACTTCTCTTTTCAATTGGATATATTATTAACTTCGAAAATTTTTTAGTTGACGAATAGATGATTAAAAAATATTTTGAATTATTCAAACATTGGTTTTGATTACTATCAAAATTAATTGTAATTTTATTGCTATCAGATTTCATTTTAATATATCCTTTCGTTAGATTCTTCATATTTACAATCCCAAACACTCCTAATTTTTAAATTCTTCTTTAAGTTTTTCAATTTTATTTAATACACCAGAACATTTCACAGGAGATATAATGACTTGAAAATTTTGGATTTTCTTAATCATTGCTAATGAAGTGATTATTTGTTCTTTTGCCTTATGGGAACATCTTAAAATTCCATATTTCGAATTAAGATCTAATTTTATTAGCCAAATTCCTGCTTTATTTGCTAATTTCATTCCAAAATATCTCCATATAGATTTCCATAACGATCTTATGAAATCTCTTTCATCAAATAGTTCATTTTCCGCTTTGATTATCTTAAACAAAATATATCTCTGTCTTTCCTTACTTTTAATAGTTAATCCCTCGGTATTAATTTAACTCGATCTTCTATTAAAGACTTTAATCTACGTTTTTCAACTCGATTTAAGAGTTTCTGAACACTTTCTGTAAAGAAATATTTTGATTGACTCAATGGAATTTCAAGTAATGTATTACAAATACTAATCAAAGATCTAGGATGTCTCAAATGATGGAGTTCAGAAAAATTTCCACTAATAATAATATTTGCTTTTTGATTTATAGATCTATGAAGATGTTTGTATAACTTCCTAAAATTTTTAGATTGCTCTATTTTATTATCCTTCATAATGGGGTTTAACGAAAATTCGACAAACGATTCATTTTGTTTAGTTAATGAGATAATTCCTTCTGATAATGTTTTTAAAATATTTATTTCTGAAAAGGAGATTATATCAACTCTAGAGTCTCTGGCAGCGTAAATCTGTAAGTCCTTATTTGCTGATTCAACAGAAACTATATATGGATAATTGTTGAATTGATTAATACTCTCTTTAAAATCTTTTAAATTTTCAAGTTTTAAGTTTACACGATAAAAAAAGTTAAAAGAATTTTCTTTTTCTAATAGATCTATAACTCTTTTTGGAAGACTTTTTACATCCTTATCAAATTCAATGATTATATTTTTTATACCAAGTTTATTTGAAAGTTCCAATTTCTTTTTTACTAAATTAAGATTATCAATATTTAATTTCATTCTAGATTCAAAATAAGGCAAGCTTATTGAACTCCACATACAGTTTTTTCGGGTTATTTGCTATATAATTCATAATCATTATAGAATAAAAAAATTTTATTACTATTTTATTACTATTACTATTAAAATTTACATACAATATAGTGTTTTTCGTGGTTAAAAAAAGAACAATCTCTGAGATAAATACTAAAATTGAAAAAGGCACCGCAAAAATCCTTACAGTACAAGAATTCATTGATAAAATAAAAGATGGTGAAAAAATTGGATTTGAAGATGTTGATGTTATTACCACCGCTACTAAGGCCTTAATGAGTGGAATTTCAGGAATTTTTTCATTTCGGCTTTCTCCGCCAAAAAGGGTAAGAAAATTTCAAGAGGTTACTTTAAATGGTATAAAAGGATTTCCAGGCCCTTGTCCAAATGAATATCTTGGTATAATTGACTTAATTATATATGGAACAGAACAAAGTAATACAATCGAAAATTATTCGGGTGGAAAGTTATTTAGAGATCTAGTTGAGGGCTCTTCTATAGAAGTAAAAGCAAAAAGTGTTGAAGGAGTAATCATTGAAAAAGAATTAACTTTAGATGATATGCAATTCGCCAGAATGATGGGAACAAGACAAGCAATAAGAAACTATTTCGCAATGGTTAATCCTTCAAAAAAGATTGTGAACACTATTTTCTCAGTTTTACCATTTGAACCGGAATGGCAACAAATAACTTTTTCTGGTTGTGGTGCAATGAATCCCTTTCAAAATGATCCTTATCTTATTGCTTTAGGAGTAGGAATGCCAATTATGGTAAATGGAGCAAAAGGATATCTAATTGGGCCAGGAACTAGAAATGATCGTCAGAAACCAAACATGATGACTATTACTGATTTTAAAGAAATGATCCCCGAGTTTATGGGAGCATTTAAAACGTCGTATGGACTTGAACCGATATGTTCAATAGCTGTACCAATTCCAGTTTTAAACCAAAAAATATTTGAAGGAATCTCAAAATCAGATTATGATGTACCTCTTACAATTCTGAATGTATTAGGAAGAAATAAAATCGGCGATATAACTTATGGAGATGTATGGGATAATAATTTCCTAGTAAAGTTTAACCCTGAAAAATGTACTGATTGTAAGGATTGTCCTGTTACAGGAAATTGTCCAACAAATGCTTTCGATCTCCATATGGGAATTGATCGAAAAAAGTGCTTTAATTGTGGAACATGTTTTATCTTATGTCTGAAGGATGCATTTAAAGCAGATCTTAAAAAGATTAAGTTGGAGGATAAAGAAATTCCCGTGGTACTTCGACAATCAGATAGACATGGAGCAATAAAATTGGCGAAAATGTTAAAATCCAAAATTCTTGCGGGAGAATTTCCATTAAAAGAACCCACTGGTAAGTTAGAATTCGCAGAAAAAGTAAAATAGTAAATTTGTAGAACTCAATTTAAAAAGCTTTTTTAACTTTGTTAACGAAATTTTGTTATGAAGTAAAATTCTAAATTTCTTAAGTTGATTAATGAGAGATATGTTAAAATTTGAAAAATTTGATCAGATTGGTATCGTTGTGAGAAATATTGAAAAAGCTCTCCCTTTTTTAGAAGATTTATTTAATTTTAAGGCAAATCTAAATATAATTGAGCAAGACACAACAGTTAGATATAAGGGAAAAGAAGTGCATTTCAAATTGAAAAAAGTTATGCCTTTTTTAAATAAAATCCAATTAGAGATTATCGAAGTAGTTAAATCAGATGGAGACCACTTATATTTAGACTTTCTTAAAAGTGGTAAAGAAGGTTTGCATCATTTGGGAATTTATGTAAAGAATGCCGAAGAACTCATAAAATATTATAAAAATAAATATAATCTTAGTGTAAAAATGAAGGTGTTACAAAAATTTTCGGAATTGTAGGTGGAGAACTTCTACGAATATATGATGCAATTGAACGATGGGGAAGAGAAAAAGGAATTGATACCGTGATGGTTAGACATGAACAAGCTGGAGGGCATGCTGCGGATGCATGGGCGAGAGCAACTGGTACTCTTGGAGTTTGTTTAGGGACAGCTGGCCCTGGTGTGACACATTTGGTGCCAGCAGTTGCAGCAGCTTGGGCGGATTCTATACCGTTATTAGTGATTGGTGCTCAAATAGCTAGGATGTTTGATGATACGGGAATCTTACAAGGAGGATTAGATCAAGTTAAATTAATGGAACCAATCACCAAATTGCAAATTTCAGTAGAAGAACCATATGAAATTCCTAAAGCTGTTCAAAAAGCGATAAAAGTAGCAACATCGGGACGAAATGGACCAGTTTTTCTCGAATTAAGGGAAACTGCTTTAGTAAGGGAAGCAAAGGACGAATATTTTAAAGAAATTGTGCCTCCTGAAGAATATCGACCAAAATTCAGACCTTCAGCAAATCCAAAGGCTATTGAAGAAGCCGTGGCTGTTTTAAAAGAAGCTAAAATGCCTTTAATTATTGCTGGAGGAGGTGCTATTGCATCTGCTGCTTCTAAAGAATTAAAAATGTTATCTGAAGTTTATTCGATTCCAATAGGAACAACTATAAATGGAATCGGTACCGCATCAGTTGATCTTAAAACATACATTGGATCTTACTTGACTGCAAATGCTTTTAGAACAGCAGCATCAAAAGCGGATGTAATTCTTTCTTTTGGAGCTAAATGGGATTATACATTATTATATGGAGCTCCACCAATATGGAATCAAGATCAAAAACTTATTCAAATTGATATAGATCCTCAAGAAATTGGGAAAAATCGTCCTATTAAAGTAGGTATTGTTGGAGATGTGAAAGCTGTAGTAAATCAATTATTAGAAAAAATAGAAGAAAAGTTACCTAAGAAAAAAATTACTGAATGGACTGAATGGACTGATTTTTTGAAGCAATTTTTTGAAAATGATAAATTGAATATTGATAAAATTTTAAAATCGGATAAACTCCCAATGAAACCTCAAAAGTTAGTATATGAAATATTAGATTTCATCACACCTGAAACTCAATTGGTTTTAGATGGAGGTGATATTGTTGTATTTACTTTTGGGCTTATTAGTCAATTTAAAAGATTTCCCAGAAGTGTATTCTATCCTATAAATTTTGGGCATCTAGGAGTATGTATTCCTTACTGTATAGGAGTAAAGATGGCAAAACCTAAAAAAGATGTCGTGTGTATTACTGGAGATGGAAGTTTTATGTTCAATGTCCAAGAATTAGAAACAGCAGTAAGATTGAATATCCCATTTGTTATTGTTATTGCAAATAATTCTTGTTGGGGTATGATTAAAAGTAATCAGAGGAATAATTTGAAAAAGAGATATTGCGATGTAGATTTTCCGTCTACAGATTATGCTAAAATTGCTAAAGGATATGGATGTTATGCTGAAAAAATTTCAAATCCAGATGATATACAACCCGCTAAAGATATAGAAAAACTTGAAAAGGAGTTCGATATACCCTGTAAATTTGTTGACATTTCAAATCCTGTTTAATTTTGTATTTCTGATTGGTTAGAAAACATTAAATTAAAATCTCTTATAAGTTTATTAAAATGGTGAAATTTATGGAAAAAAACTTTTTAAAAGATAAAGGTGTGTTTATTACTGGAGCTGGGGGTGGTTTTGGAAGAAAAATGGCTTTAACTTTTGCAAAATACGGAGCTAATTTAGCTCTTAATGATATTGATGCTAAAACTTTAGATGAAACCAAAGAAATTATCTTAAGCTCTTTTGATGTTAAAGTACAAAATTTTATTTCTGATATTTCAAATTTCGATGAGGTAAAAGAAATGAGTAAAAATGTCTTTAATTCATTTGATAACGTATATCTCTTGGTAAATAATGCAGGAATCGATGGTGGTCTTTACAAGTCTCTAGTGGCTCCAGAAGATGTTTACGATAAAGTAATGAGGGTAAATGTGAAAGGAATGTGGAATGTAACGAAAAACTTTTATCGTAAAATGAAAAGACAGAAATTTTCTCCGATTAAAGCAAAAATTATAAATATTGCTTCTTGTGCTGGTACAGAGAATGGAATCAATCCCTTCATTGGAATTTATAGTGCAAGTAAAGCAACTGTATTGGCTTTTACTAAATTATGGGCTTTAGAACTTGGATCAAGTAACATCACAGTTAATGCTATTTCCCCTGGAGTCTTCTTAACTCCATTATATAAGAATGATCCTACACTTATTAGAAAATTTTTGAAAATGAGAAGTGTTAAATTACCTATTGATCGCATTGGAAACTCTCAGGAGGTTGCAGATATTGCACTTTTTTTGTCTTCTTCAGAAGCAAACTATATAACTGGTCAAAATGTTATTCTAGATGGGGGAATGACTATTTCAATAAATAAAATTTAATATTATTTTATTTTTAAAAGAAAAATTGGAATATTATTTTTTTATTTCTTAACCTTTTCAAGGGCTTTTTTAAGTACTTCTTCAAATTTTTCTAAAATAAAATTTGTATCCTCATCAGTTATTACTAAGGGGGGTTTAATTTTAAGAACATTTCTCATTAGTAATTCGCCTTTTCCTGATAAGATTGGCATACTTTCACCAAAATATATATTATGCTCTGGAGCTAATAATACCATTTCTTCTATTAGTTCTGTAAAAGGTTCCCGAGTGATTCTATCTTTAACCATTTCAATGCCAATAAATAAACCTGGACCTCTAATATCACCTATAACTTCATAATCCTCTTGCATCTTCTTTAATCCCTCGGTAATTCTATTCCCCATTTTTTCACAGTTTTCGCCTAATTTTTCCTTTTCAATTACCTTAATTGCAGCTAATCCTGTGGCTAAAGCTATTGGATCTGAACTAAACGTAGTATGCTCTTCAGTAGGAGTAAAGGTTTTCCTAATTTTTGGACTTGCCACTAATGCGCCTAAAGGAAAGCCACCTCCGATTGCTTTGGTGAAAGTCATCATGTCGGGAGAAACATCTAAGCCAAGCTCTTCTTGATATTTTTCCGTTACAGTGAAATATTTTCCTGTTCTCCACATACATGTTTGGCATTCGTCATATATAAGAAAGATTTTCTCTTCCTTACAGGTGTTCTTCAACTTTTTGAGAAATTTTGGTGGAAAAGGAATATGTCCTCCCGCTCCTTGAATGGGTTCCAATATAACACCTGCCATCTGTCTTGGTGCCATACCTTTTAAGAACTTTTCAACTACTTGGAAACATTCCAAATTGCACTCTGGATCCTTCTTCCCATAAAGACCGTTTTTATAATTCCACATACATCTATAACAATAAGGTTGTGGCATTCTTGTAAAATGCCCCGTGGCAAAATTATTAAATCGAGTTACAGCATGAATTGACAGAAATGATCTGCCCCTCTTGAGGCGATCATTGCGAGCTTCATTGCAGCTTCATTGGCTAATCCTCCTCCTTCATTATTAAATGCTACCCTTCCCCCTCTTAATTTTCCGGGAGCAATTTCGGCTAACTTATTCGCTAATTTAGCTCTTGCTGGCGTTAAACAATTATATCGTACATGTGTTAACCGTTTTATTTGCTCCATTGCAGCATAATTGACATCGGGGTGAGCAAATCCTAAGGCGAGTGTCCAATTCATAGATGTGCAATCCATGATTTCTTTCATATTCCCTACTTCGTCTTGTACCCTTACCCAAGGGGATCCTGGTTCTTTTGCTTCAATTATTGTTAAGGGTTCTACAAAATTATTTAGGGAATGCTTTTGAAAATCAATTATCTCTTCTCTATTTATCCCAGAAGATATTCTTCTTAACTCTTCTTTACTTAAAGTAATTGGTTCAATATCTTTCATAATAGCATTTTAATTTTTTATTCTAATAATAGAAATTTACTATTTTATTTTATAAAAATATTAAGATCTATAAAATAAGATAAGAATAATTAAAAAACAAGATAATCAAACAAAAGTAAATATATAAAAACAATCTTGGATTAAAACTTTAGAGCTCAGTTACTTACCACGACCATCTTTGGCCCGAACACTTGGTCTTGTTCGTTCGCTTCCCCATCCACGTTTTCGTAACCCACGACTCTTTTTACCGGAAGAAGTTTTTCCTTTATTTACTCTCTTTTTATTAGATGAGTCACAAATCCAATTTATCTTGGAATCTGACTTTATAACGGGATGATGGGGATCTACAAGAATTACTTCATAATAATGACTTTTTCCATCACTATAGATATGATAACTATTTAAAATTTCTAAATTAGGATATTTTGTTTGTACTCGTTCTTCAGCAACCCATTGAAGTTTTTTGCCAGGAGTATATTTTGAAACACCCATAGCTCTAGGTTTTCTGCCCTTTTTGGGACGAATTTTATGCATTCCCCCTTTTCTGATTCTAGCTCTAACCATAATGTATCCTTGTTTTGCTTTGTATCCTAAACTTCTTGCTCTATGGATTTTGGTTGGTTTTTCTATTCTTTGTATCGATTTTCCTTTTCTACTTGCAATTCCTCGTTTCCAATCTGGTGAATTATACCCCTTTTCATGTTTTTCAAAAGTTTCTTTTACATATTTATATCCTGACAGCTGAAATTAAAAGAGACAATGGGTTGAATGTTTCTTATGATAAAAAAGAACTTAAAACTATACTGCCTCATTTAATGGAAGAACTAGTGGAAGGAAAAAAAGCTATAAAGATCGATTCAGTGGATTTTGAAATTGAAGAACCACAATCCAATATAGATGATTTTAAAGAATGTTTAGGAGAAGATCTATCAAATCCGAAAGCTATTGACTTTCTAAGAAGATGTCATACAAAAGAACAAGCATATGAAATATTAGATTATTTATTTGATAGAAATGAGATCACCAAAAAGGAATATAATAATTATAAAAAAAGAATTAGTAAGGAATCGGGATTAAGTAATTTAATAAAAGAAAGTGGGGGTTTCAAAAAACCCGGGTATTATATGAGAAAATATTATTATAAAAACAGTAAAAAGAATCTATAATAATTATTAATGCAGTAAAATAAAATTTATCCAGTAATGATGAAATTGTGACAATATAAGCTATTGCTCGTAGCGATGATTCTGTTGCCCCAATCTGAACTGGTAATTAACACTTATGAAATTTGTGATTAAACCTTTTTTTGGAGATATTGCTTAAACTTAAAACCTTTTTGGGTTAAAATATACCCGTCATTAATTTTTTCTATTAGACTTAAACCTATTAGGACGGGAATTCTCCCCTTTATACACTCTAAAGGTATTCCAGAAAATATTTTTATTGTTTCATAATCTTTGGCCCCTTTATGGATGGCAATTAATATTTCAATTCCCATATTGCCCAAAAGGTACTTTAAATCATCATACGATTCTGTATCTTGACCCATTATTATTTGTTTCCAAATTTCTTTATTCTGAAATTAATTTATCCAAAAAAATTGATTACTATTCTCATTCTTCCTCATGATCTGACTTCTTGAGACTCTTCTCTTTATTTTGCAATGCTTTTAAATATAGTGAATCTTCTGATTCCAAATATTTTCTTTTATTTTGGGGAGATAATTCTCCTAAAAATTTCCCTACATCAATTTCTCTCTTCTCATTTTCTTCTTGATTCCTTGCATCTCTAAAATATTCCGCCAGTTCCTCTTGTTTTTTCTCTTCTTCATTTTCATACCTATTAACAATTACTGGTTTTACTTCTTCGGGTAAAAGCTTTCTAAGGTATTCTGGGAATGCTGTTGTGATCTTTAAATTGGTTTTTAAAACAATATAACGTTCTCCTTTATATTTTAATTCTTCAATTATATCTTTCTTCTTTAAAAAATCTAACACTTTACTTAGAGCGTCTAAATTACGTTTTGATACCAATTTAGGTAACTTATCCTGAGGAATAAGCCCATTTCTCAATTCCGAAAGTACATTATACTTTTTAGGATCTGCAATAATCTGAAATAACAAATAAGAATCCTCATTTAATTCTTCGTCAGATTTTAATTCATAATTACTAAAATATTCTTGTACAATTGGTAAAATTAAGCTAATTAAATCTGGTGTTTCATCTATATATTCTATAACACTATCTGGTGGAATCCTTTCAGCATTTACTTCTTTTAATAAAAGAACATATTTTTCAACCAATCCAATTTGATTAATAAAAATTAACTGTTTCTCTTCTAAAGTTGTGATCATATCATCAAAATCTTTTTCAGAAAAGCTCTCTTTAAACCATTCTCTCAACCATTCCAAGGGAAGAGGTCCTTTGGTCAATTTTCTTAAAGTTAAAAAAATATGTCGATTTTTTAATAAAGCAGCAATTTTTTCTTCCTCGGTTTTTTCTCTGGTTAACTCAGCTGTTTGCCAATATAACTCTTTAACCCAAAATTTAATCATTTCATAATTTTTTTCTATTAATTCTTTATCATCTTTATCAAAACTATTTAAATCATTAATATGGAAAGCAGTAAAAATTTCCTCATTGCTTTTTAATTTTTCGGAGAAATCTTTAAATAAATCTAAAATAAGATCTTCTAATTTTGGAGAAGGTTGCTGATCAAAAATAATGGATATCATTAACATATCATTATTACCTCGAGCCCAATCAGATTGTATCTCAAAATAATAATTCAATGTTTTAATTTCTTCAAATGAATGAGTGAAAAAGCCTTCATTGAATTGCTGATCCATAATATTAGCTATTCGACTTGAAAGTCTCTCATTTAAAAGATTCTCCGGATAAGAATAAAAAATCATTGGTCCAATCTTTCGATGAAAATAGGACAAAGCGCAAATATTTTTCATATTCAATGATTGAATCTCCAGAAGTTTATTAACTTATTATGATATATAGGAATAATTTTTGCTATTACAAGCGAATAGTTAATATTAAAGATTATATATTCTTAAAAATAAATAAATTTATGTTAAAATTTAAATAGATATCACTATTCATATTCATTTTAATTTAATTTCAACATTTTTAAAGACTAAATTTTTAAAAAATTCATTTTTTTGTTAATATTAATTCAATGGAAGAAAAAAACATGACAATTAAATTAGTTGCTTTTGATTTAGATGACTGTTTATTTGATTCGACTGGGCTCTCAGAAAGAGCAAGAGAAAAAGGAATAGAAAAAATGGTAAAAATGGGTTTACAAATAGATATAAAAGAAGCTTTAAAAATATTAGATCAAATCGTTAAAGAATATGGTTCAAATTTCGAAAAGCATTATGATTTTTTCTTAAGAAGATTGGAAGAGGTTTACCCTAAAACCGAATTAATTAAAGAAAATAAACATAAACTGATCTCTGGAGCAATTATTTCTTATCATGAAGAAAAAATAAACTCTATTAAATTATATGATGATGTAATTCCTTGTTTAGAAAAGTTAAAGATATTGGGAATTAAATGTGCTATAATTAGTGATGGCATTCCCATTAAGCAATATGAAAAAATACTAAGATTGAATTTAGATAACTACATGGATTATATAATAATTTCTGATGAAATAGGTATTCGAAAGCCAAATCCTATGTTATTTGAGTATGCTTTAGGAAAATTTGGTATTAAAGGAAAAGAGAGTATATACGTTGGCGACCGATTAGATAAAGACATTGAACCAGCTTCACAGAACAATATTCGAACTGTTTATATCCATAGGGGCGGTAAGTATGATGTAGATGAAAATAAAGATTTAAACACCCAAACTAAAATAAAACCAGATTATGAAATCTATGATTTAAAGGAATTGTTTAAAATAATTGAAAGTATATAAGTGAGAAATTAAAAAATGAAGGTTGCATGTATTCAATCTGAAATCTTCAAAACGAGAGAGGAATGTTATACTAACATTGAAAATCTTATCAGAAATTTAATGAATGGAAACAAAGGTGTCGATATAGTTTGCTTACCTGAAAGATGGCTTCCATTTTTTACAGAACTAAATAAAAATATACAAAAAGAAAGAGGTGAAAGTTACAATTTTCTCAGAAAGATTGCCCAAAAGTACAAAATCCATCTCTTATCAGGCGCTATATGGGAAATAAGAAAGCCTTCCGAAAAACCATGGATAACATGTTATTATTTTGATGATAATGGTAAAGAAATTGGGCGACAAGACAAGATGCATCTTTACTCTTTTGAAAAACAAAACTTTCAGAATAGTAATACCTTACATATTTTTAAAATCGAAAAATTCAAATTTTCTATTTTGATTTGTTTTGATATGGCTTTTTTCGAAACACCAAGAATTGCTACTATGAATGGAGCTGAAATTCTTTTTTCTCCAACTCAGATTCGAAAAGAAGGAATGTATAATTGGAATATTTATCTTCAAGCAAGGGTTCTCGAAAATCGAATTCCTGTTGTTGCAGTCAATAGTTTTGGAGAAATTGGTGAAAGAAAATTTATTGGTAAGAGTAAAATCATAACCTTCACAAATGGATTTTTTTCTCCCTCAAAACTAAAAATTTTAGAAGCTCCCTCCAACAAATCTTCTTTTATTTGTAGTGATATAGATTTGAAATTTCCTAATAAACTCAGAAAGATTAGGTTAAATGAACGTATTGACATGAAAAATATTGAAATAGTTCATCATTAAATTTAGAAAATTTATTTTCTTCATTTTTTTGTTTTTACTCTTTTGTACTACAATTTTTACTTCCAATCACCTCTCTCCGTGGGTTTTAAATACTCTCTCTTAGAATTAAATGCAAAAATAGAAAATAAAAAATGGCAATTCAAAAATTAAAAAATTGTGATTATTATGGTCCTAGGGCTATCTTTGATCCCCTTTTTATACCGCCCACACTTTTGTATAGAAAAAAGGAAGTAAGAACACTCTATTCCCTTTTAAAAGATTCTTTGAATGATCAATATAGCTTAAATATTCAATATCAAGGAATAAATGGGATTGGAAAAAAAGTAATAGTGAACAAGGTTCTACAAGAACTTAAGCAAAAAAAGATAATAAATAATGAAGATAAGAATATTTTTTTAAATTGTAATGATAAAACAACTAAAGAGTTCATATTCCTATTTCTATCCGAATTAAACAACAAATTAAATTTACATATAGAATTGAAATCATTTTTAAATTCCAATACTCCTTCATTTTGGAATTTTTTAAAACTAATTTTTCA
>JARRLT010000174.1:0-4575 GCA_037386725.1 Promethearchaeota archaeon | reverse complement strand
AGCATCAACTATCTCTTTTAATGTTTTAACTTGAAGGGCATTTAATTTATCAGGTCGATTCAATGAAATTACTGCATAATTACCATCAATTGTTCCACCCTCTTTGCTTTTCGGATATTCTACTTTGATGTGCTCATACTTATTCTCTTCAGACATTTAAATTTACCTTTTTAAAAGATTGCTTTCTAATTTTTAATACTTTTGTATTTGAATTAATCAATTACTATAAAGGTTTTTTAAAATAAAAATTTTCAAATTTTTCTCTAGTTTTATGTTAAATTACTTAACAAAAAGATTATGTCTTTCAATTAGAGTTAAAGAATCTTCATTTAATCTAAAAAATAACAAAAATATGGATAAAATTAATTTTTAGTAAATACTGCGATCTAATTCTTATTAATTTCAAAAAATAAAAAAAGGAAGAATTAAAATTTATTTTCTCATTTTGGAAAATTTACCAGTTTTCATGAGTTCTATTGGTCTGAAATAATCTTTGCCTGTTTTATCAGCAAGATCATCAAGAATTTTTGACCATTCTTCATAATTTCTCTTACCTGCTCCAAATGGTCCTGGGGCATTCATTCCTGCCATATTTGCATCATCAATAATTTTATATCCGCTCGCAATTCCTTCATCTAATACTCTACACCCTTCATTAAGCATTATGGCAAAAGTTGTAATAAGATCAAAAAGTCCAGCAGGTTCTGCATCTTTAATCTTATTTTTAATAGTATCTCTTCCTTGACTCCAATCATAGAACCCTTTACCTGTTTTTTGTCCTAAATTACCTTCTTCATATAATTTATTTATTATTTTTCCCGGTTCAAAATCTGGACTTAATGTTTTTTTATAATAATTCATTACATGAAACATTGTATCAATTCCAACGAAATCAGTTAACATACAAGGGGGCATAGGCATCTTTCCACCAGCATCAGCATCTAATTGAGCCCAATCTAATCCTTTTTTCTCGGCTTGATCAAAACACCAACTTAAGTAAATTTGAACTGGGGCATTCATTCTATTAACAATGAATCCTGGTCTGTCTTTTAATACAGGAGCTATATACCTATCTCCTCTTAAGCATGGTAATGTTTCTGCAACGGCCATTGCCTTTTCAAAAGTCTCATCGGAAGTATCTTCACTCCTTATAACTTCAATAAGACGCATTAAAGGAACGGGATTGAAAAAGTGTATTCCACAAACTCTGTCTGGTGCTGCACTTTCTTTTCCTATTTCTGTAATACTCATCGTGGAGGTATTAGAAGCGAAAATTATGTGGTCAGGACCATTTTCAATAACAGTTTTGCATACTTGTTTCTTAATTTCCATTTTTTCAATGACTGCTTCAAAAACAAAGTCAATGTTTTTAACAGCAGATGCCAAATCAATTGATTTGTGTAATCTTCCCATGACATCTTCAGCAGTGATTCCTTCTCCTAACTTTCCTTTAGACTCTAACTTTTTGATTCCTTCCTCTATCTTAGCCGCTCCATTATCAACAAATTCTTGTTTAATATCAACGAGAGTAACATCGTAATCAGCCATTAATGCAACTTGTGCAATACCGTGCCCCATTAATCCTGCTCCAACGACGGCGATATGTTTTACATTAACCATATTTATCATCTAATTTTTTTAATTATAATTTTTTCAATTTAGCTAATTTTGGATAGATAATTAAATATTGAAAATTTTTTTAATCTTTCACATTTTGACGATCAATTTCATAATTTCAATTTTCAATTTTCACAATAATATCAAAAATACTCTTCGCTCATAATATAGAAACAAATACTTTGGTAGCACTATATTTTATAATCCTTATGAAAACAATTTTCTATATTTTCTAATAACAACCTATTAAAACCAAGATAGTTATTTTGAAATTGAGTGTTGAAATAATTTATTTGATCAATAATATAAATTCTAATGTATAGAGGTTATATAGAATGAAAATAGCTAAAATAAAAGGAATAGACATAAAACTTCATCTATCTACATTAATCATTGTTGCTCTTGTTGGATTCTATGCTGGTTCTGAATATTATAGTTTGGCTTATTCTCATTCTTTGCTGGTTCTGAATATTATAGATTGGCTTATTCTCATTGTTATAGGTCTAATTACAGGAGTAATTATGCTGGCATCAATTGTTATTCATGAACTGATGCACTCAATTGTGGCTCAGAGACAAGGATTAAAAGTATCAGAGATAGTACTTTATATGTTCGGAGGAGTTTCTAATATTGAAGAGGAACCAAAGACGCCAGGATCAGAAATTATGATTTCAGCAGTCGGACCACTTTCAAGTCTGGTCATCGGAGCCGTCTTTATAACATTATATTATATTCCTATAAGATTCTTCAATATTGCCCTTAGTCCTGGGTTAATAGTTATACTTTCGTATACCGGATTTTCGAATCTTCTCTTAGCTGGATTTAATGCTATACCAGCTTTTCCTTTGGATGGTGGAAGAATATTACGAGCTTATTTATGGAAGAGGAGAAATAATTTAATTTCGGCAACACGTACTGCCTCAAAGTTCGGAAATTACTTTGGTATTGCCTTAATTGTTATTGGATTTATTGAAATTATATTTACCTTAAATCTAGGAGGAATTTGGTTTATTATAATTGGAATCTTTTTAAGATCATCTTCTAAACAAGCTTTTGAGATGACACTTTATGAAGTGAAATTGTCAAAATTAGGTGCACGTGAAATAATGATAAAACCTCAAAGATTAATTCCAAATAAGATCACTGTTGAAGAAGCAATTAGAGAATATTTTATGCCATTTAAAAGCTCATATTTTCCAGTTTCAAAAGATAATGATAAAATTATCGGCATTTTGAGAATAAATGACGTCAGAAATATTCCAGCAGAACAAAGATATGAGCTTATCGTAGAATATGTAATGAAACGAATTTCGAAGTTCCCATCTATAAATACAAACGACACAGCAAAAGATGCGTTTAATAAAATAAACCGAGAAGAAATTGAACCGAAGATAATTGTGGTAAAAGATAACAACGATAACGTGCAAGGATTTATTGGGGAGAAAGAAATAGTTTCAGCATTACAAGTTTCAGATTTAGTATTTGGAGATTATAAAAATTAAAAACTATATTCTTCGATTTTGTATTTTTTTCTTTTCTTCTCAATTGTTAGATTATTATCTATAAAACCTATAATCTTTTTTTAAAATTATAAGTAAAAAATTAATTCTTCTATACATACATCTTTAAATTCATCGTTACCTAAGTAATTTATAACAACGTTTCTTATTTTATTTCTCAGTAAATAACGAAATGCTGTCTCAAAATATCCCTTATTAATTCTACAAAAGGACTTTCCAAAATCTAAATTTTTTCGATGTTTTATGGGTTTTCTTAAAAAACAATGATTTTCGATTGTTATTCGAACTTTATTATCATCTCTTTCAACTTCTCTTATTTGAACTGAATAATAATTTGATAGTTCTTTCATCAATAACTTTATTGCCTCAAAAATCTCGAATTCTTCTCTCTGATACTTTTCTTTAATTCTTTTAGCTATTTTTTGACCTGGCCCACTTCCAACTTGATATAACATGGAGAGTAAACTATTTCGACCAAAAATACTATATATTTTTTCGGTAATCGATTCCGCAATAATTTCAAATCCTGCAAGCGAATCAATATTTGATGGATGATTACAAATACTCTCATTAAATTCTTTTATATCCAATTATATCCCCTATTAAATAGTTGTAAAGAGCGATCATCGTTTTATGAAATAAGAAAGTGTAACTTTTTAAAAAGTTAATTCATATGCCAATATTAATTATTCCTTACTTGATTTTAACAATTAAATCTTAATACTATTATAGATTTCGGTTACATTTTAAAAAGAATTAAAATAAAAAAAGATTATTTCTTTATTTTTTAGTTACTTTTTCGAGCAAACCAGAATACGTGAATAACCAAATTAATGCTGCTATAAATAACATTATTCCTTGAATTAAACGCGATATAAATAATAACGATTCTCCAATAAGAATCAGTAATAATCCTATTGAAAAACCGAAAGATTTTATATCGTCATTTTTTCTCCAATTCATTATAAACAAAACGATATTTGAAATAATTATTATTGTCGAAATAATAGTCAATAATCTTAGTTCCGGGAAGAAAGAGTGAACTATAATCAGTATTATCGAAACAATAACAGCAATAACTCTAATTATTACATTAACTTCAAAGAATGTTAAAATAAATATTAACAGCATCAATTGGGGAAGAAATCCTATAATTATTAAAAACAGAAGGATAGAATTATAAATACCTAAAACCCAATCCGTAGAAATAAATAGGATAAACCACCCTATTCCGGCAAAAAGAAAGAATAAGGCCATATATAACGTAAATCGGTTCCTCTCTTTTGCATATTTTGATGATAAGAAAATCCCTATCAATAAAGAAACTACAGCAATTGTGATTACTCCAAAACATTCTTCACATGTCATTTTTTACCACATTCCTTTTAATTTAGTAAAGTTATTATGGAAATATTCTTTAAATTTTTCATTAAATGGT
>JARRLT010000173.1:0-6650 GCA_037386725.1 Promethearchaeota archaeon | reverse complement strand
TTTTTCTTTAATCTTTTTTTCTTATTATAATATCCTTAGAATAGTTGGGGATATCTGCAATTTTGAAGGCCAGCTTTCATTGTAGATAAATAGCAGAAAGCACAACTTTAGGCCCAATAACCGTAAATTATCATATCACAACCTTTTTTAAGGCTTCATTTTTTCCGATTTGTTGTAGATATTTTAAAATTTATAAAATATATGATTCAAAACATGTAATTCATGTCTATATTCAACTTGAATTACTTTAATACAATATTCCTAAAATAAGGGAAACAAAAAACCTAACTTTTAACACTTAAACATCATCTTTATCATTTTATAATAAGCTAATTAACAAGTCGATTTCCAAATTAGAAAAGATCTATCAAAAATTTTTAGAATATTTTAGTCTCCTTCTTTTACGGAAGACTTAAAATATAATTTTACTTAAAAATTATTTAACCATGAAGGACAAAAAAATGAAAAATCATCTAAAACAACTAATCGCCATAAGTTTATTGATATTGAGTTTTTCTGTTATTTACATACCTCTTAATTTAAATTCCCCTAAAAATGAACATGTTTCAAATTATAATAATCCTTCTCCTCCACAATCGCTTACTGATTCCTCTCCCATAAGGATTTCGTCAGATTCTGATTTTCTTTCTTATGGTTTTCCAGGTACGGGAAGTAAAGAAGATCCTTTTAGAATAGAAAATTTAGTAATCAATAGATTGGGATGGGCAAGAAGACCTGATGGTATTAGGATTGAAAATGTATCAAAATCGTTCATAATTCAAAATTGTTGGATTTCAGCGTCATGTGCAATAAGGATTATTAGTTGTACTTCTGATAGCATTCAACTAATTAATAATTGGTGTAGAGGCGGAGGTGATGTAGACTATTTAGGAATTTTTATAAACGGAATTAATGCTCACTCCTTTAAAGCGATCAATAATACCTGTTTAGACTATTATAATGGGATGTATATTATTGATGCTTTGTACTCAGTCATTGAAAATAACATGCTAATAAGAAATACAATGGGAATAAAAGTTGAAAGTAATATCTCATTTTCAAAAATCATTAATAATTATTGTATGAATAATTATGATGGAATGGACATATGGAATTCAAACGCAGTGTTGTATAAGAATAATTATTTTTACAATAATATTAACGGTTTCGTAGCATATAATATTAGCAATTGTAAAATCATAGATAATTTATTTGATAATAATACTTCATATGCTATCATAAATACAGCCTTTTTATCACCAAATCATATTTATCATAATACATTTATAAATAACAGGAAAAATGGGGCCAGTCAAGCAATAGAATGGGGAAAGTACGATCTCTGGTATAATGAAAGTTTAAAGGAGGGGAATTATTGGTCTAACTGGTTTGGATTAGGTCCGTATCATATAGATGGGAGGGCTAATTTCATAGATCTATATCCCTTAGAAAAACCAGTACAGGCAACATTTACGAAATATCCCTTTCCATTTCTCGGAAGAATTATCTTAATAATAAGCGTTACATCAATCATTAGTGTAGCGATGATTGTCATAAGTGAATTTTACCTCAAGAAACGTCAAAAACATGTTGATACAAATTCTCAGCTTGATGAAAAATGATTTAACTAATTTCGCATAATAAATGTTTTTACCGAACAAGGGCAAGTATGCGTTTATTCGAATAATAAATTTTTACTTTTTTTATGATCTTTTTATCTTTTCTATTAATTTTTAATTCTTTAACCTTTTTTCTGCTTGTTCAACATACTAATCAATACTGGGAAAATAATCAAGATCATTGGAGAAGTTCCTCACTAAATTGAAACATCTCTCTCTTAATAATAATGATTTTGAAGAAATATGGGATTTTATTTTTAAATTAAAATCATTGAGATCCCTCTATTTAGATATGAGCCAATATAAGATGCTTTCTTTTCAAGGAAAAGATAAGATAGCAGAGAAGAATATAAATTTAAAAATATTTAGTTAAAAATAGTTATAATTGTAATTATTTTATATGCGGGCCATAGGGGATTTATTCTCACAGAAAGATCTAAAAATTTCTTGTGTATGGGAAAATTCATAATCCTATAAAAATTTTATTTATAAGGTCTCTAATACCAAAGATTTAAATGTAGTGATTTAGTGACTTTTCAAATTATCCTCTTTTCTCAAAATGCTCAAACCCTTTGGTTTGGAACTTTATTTTATCATTTTCCTTAATAATTGAGATTTCAGTTTTATCTAACACCTTCCCAATTTGAAGAAGATTAAGATGGGTTAAATGAGGATCATTCTGTAATCGTTCAAAATTTTTTGGAGAGATGGTAAATAAGTGAATGAATTCTTCTCCGCCATTAAAAATCAAGTTTTCTAAAGGAACTCCAAATTCTTCAGAATATTCTCTCGCTTCAGGATCTATTAACATATCATTGAAATAAATCTCAAATCCCTTATTTGGATTAGACTTTTGTAATTCTAATAATGATCTTGCTAAGCCATCGGAAGAATCGATACTTGATGATGCATAACCAGCGTTAGCTAATTGGATACCTTCATTGGAGATTTCGGAGGGTTTTAAAACACTTGCAATCGAACGCGAATATTTTGGAAAGGAATCAAAATTGCCTTTTTTATCTAAGAGAATATCAAATCCTACTCCAGTTAATCCGAATTTCCCATTAGCCACCAGTAAATCCCCCTTTTTCATACCATTACGCTGAATTATTTTGCTTTTCGTTTGAAACCCTAAGATAGTTGGACTTAAAACGATTTCTTTGGTTTCATTTATATCCCCACCAATATAATCAAGGTTATAATGTATACACGACTCGATTATTCCATTAATTATTTCTTTGAATTCACTAAGTTTTAATTTGCTTGGAAACCCTGCAGAAACAATAATTGCCTTCGGGATAACACCTTTTACAATTACATCGCTAATATTCATAATAACAGCTTTTCTTCCAATTTGAAATGATATCATCTCCTTAGGTACATCCGTAGTAGAAACTAACATATCAGAATTAAATACGACAGTTGCTTCTTTTTGTTTTATTGATTGTGGGATTTTTTGGAAAAAACAATCATCTCGAATAATATGTTTTTTCGTTCTCTGATAGATAAGATTCTCAATTAGATTAATGAGTTCCGATTCTCCTACTTCTTGTAATATTTCCTTATTCTTCATAGAATCAAGCAATTGGTCCTAATAATTGGTTAAATTAATAATTTAAAAGAGTTACCTTGTAAAGATCACAAAATTAAAATTATTTAATACTTTTTAAGAGTATATAATCTTTTAAATGGTTAATGTATCTTGAAAAGATTAAATGTTATATGAAATGCCTCTGTAACTCAGTTCGTAGAGTAGCAGATTCGTATTTAATATTCTGACCGAATATTAAGAAAACATCTGCAAGTCGGGGGTTCAATTCGTGAGAAAATTCTTTTCATGAGAATATATCCCCCCAGAGGCTCTATTTTTTCAAATTATTAAATTAAAAAGACAAAAGAGAATTAGAATTGAGTTTTTAAAGTTCTTCAGTTACAATATACCTATTAACTAATTCTAAAGCAAGCATTCGAAAGGCTTCATCTATATTTTCTCCTGTTTTTGCAGAAGTTTCGATATAGGATAGACCAAGCTGCTCTGCCAGGGCTTCTCCTTGCTCGATACTTATTACTCTCTTATCAACCAAGTCTATTTTGTTTCCTACTAAAATTAATGATATTTTTCCCGAACCTTTAGCGATTTCTCCTTGCCAATTTTTTATATTCTCAAAAGTTTCTTTTCTTGTTACATCATAAACGAGAATACCCGCTTCTGCATTGGATAAATAAGATTGCCGAATTCTTTTAAATTGCGATTGTCCGGCAAGATCCCAAATAACAAACCGAACCGAAGTATTTAAACCTTCAAATTTACATTCTTTTTTCATAATTGAGGTACCAATGGTAGCTTTATAATCTTTTGAGAAACTATTTTCTACGAAACGATGAACCATACTGGTTTTCCCTACGCCTCCATCCCCTCCTAATATAAGTTTGAAAGCGTATTCTCCGGACTTTACTTTTACTTTTTGGATTTTATCCACTTTTCTCTCCACTTTTGGGTTCTCTTCTTCGGATATAAGTTTGGGAATAACTGGACTTACAGGACGTCCATCAAAAATCCTCGAAATCTTTTCTGCTGTGAGGTAAGCAACTGGAAAAACAGGATCAACCATCGCGAGAGCATCTAAAATAGTTACAAAAACTGCATGAGTGCCAGCCTCACAAAATATTAATCGATATTCATCCGTATCAAAAGTTCCTGTTCCAAAGGATCCCGAACTAAATTCTTGGGTGATTCTTTTCAATACTGGTTCTACTAATGCGCTTACGCCACCTACAATCTCCTCTTCAATGTTTTTATCCCCAGAGCTTGTTAGAGATGCCATAATAAGCCCTTCCCGATTCACAATTATTACGGCAATTAAATCATCTCCTATTTCCTTTTTATACCACATTAGCAATGAATTTAATTTTTCTCTATCAACAGACAATTTATGATCAACTTTTGTGATGTATATAATCCTTTCTCCTTACTATATTATTAAATTAAATTATTCTAATAAATATCATTAGATTTCAATTAATTATATCTTCATTTTTTTCGTTCTTTCATTTAAGTTAATAGAGGTAAAATTAACTTTTAACAATATTAATCTATAAGATCCTTCTTTAACTTATTTCCCCTTAAAATTAGGCTTTTTTCGTTCTAAAAAAGCACGCAATCCCTCTTGAAAATCGGAACTTTGCGAATTTAGT
The DNA here is from genome assembly GCA_037386725.1 of Promethearchaeota archaeon. Taxonomy (GTDB): domain Archaea; phylum Asgardarchaeota; class Lokiarchaeia; order Sigyniarchaeales; family SOKP01; genus JARRLT01. The sequence goes on along the minus strand of JARRLT010000173.1, from coordinate 1,836 downwards.
CTTATATTTTTCAGTTCTTCATCTAATTGGGTATTCAAATCATTTGAAAATGATTGAATAAATAATTTTTTTGTGCTCCCGAATGCTAAAGTGGGTCCACTTGCCAATTTTTTAGCGATGCTTCTTATTTCTTCCTCAAATTCATTTTGAACAAATACATTATTTACGAGATTTGCGTTATTCGCTTCTTCCGCAGTAAGAACTCGGTTGAGAAGTGCCATTTCATTTGCAAGCGTTAAACCTATAATTTTCGGAAGATGAAATGTTAAGGAAGAATCTGGTGATAAGCCTACAGAAGTAAAGGCTACAGAGAATTTGGCTTTATCGGAACATATCCTTAAATCACAAGCACATGCCAAACTTAAACCAACTCCATAACATGGACCATTTATCGCTGCCAGAGAAGGAATATTTGTTTCTTTTAATAATTTAATAACTTTATGAAACTGAGTAGCTAAATTCACGATATATTTATTATCATTTGCTCTTTTGAATTCTCCTAAATCACCCCCTGCACAAAAAGCCTTTCCCATTCCAGTAATGACTACTGCTCTTATTTCCTCTCCTCTCTGAAGAATATCTTTAAAACATAGATACAAATCGTGTGCCATTTCTGCATTAAGTGCATTTAATTTCTCTGGTCTATTAAGATAAATAATTGCATATTTGTCTTTAGTATTTACTTCTAATTTGATTGTAGTTAAATCCAACATATTAATCAGTAATTTAATAATTGACTTGAAACGATAAAATGCCTTTAAACTTAAAAAAGTTCATCTAATAAAAAATTTGGAATTTGATCTTAAAAATATGTTTATTCAAAACCTACTAATGTGCCATTTCGACGTTGTTTAAGCCACTCTTTAGAACCAAGCTTCGCTCGTAATGCTAATTGCCCAATTCGAAAAATCGCTTCTTGTTTTCCCTTATAATGATTTGGATCGAATTGCTCGGGTAATCTTTCACAAGGAAAATCCTTACATATCCCACAATGTTCTACACCTTTTTCTAAAGTACACTCATATAATTTACAAGTACCCCAAAAAGGCTTTCCTCGAACTTCGATACAACCCGCACATTTAGGCTCTTTTTCTCCACTAAAAAAATCGCATTCGTCACACACAGAACCACATGGAGGTGCAACTTTAGATTCCGACTTCAAAATTGACCATTTAGATATATTATAGTATGAATATAATCACTTAAAATAGGATTAAATATAAAATTGTCTATTAGGTTATAGAAAATCTAATTTAAAAGGAAAATATAAAATGCAGGAGGGGGGATTTGAACCCCCGTACTCCTATGAGACTAGAACCTCAGTCATGCCGTAAGAAATTCTAAAGTTTCTTACTCTAGCACCGTTGACCAGGCTTGGCGACTCCTGCTCTACATGTGATAATTTTTAAACACAAGTGTTTTGAATATTATAAACTATTAAGATATAAAATTTTTATCTTTCTCTTAGTTATCCCTCAAAGGATTATGAGAAATAAAAAAATATTTAAGAACTAATTGAAAAATAAAAATTTCTCACAACCGTTTAAGTAATAGTCTAATTTTAGGTATGAATAAGTGAAGTGTATTATAAATCTTTGTTTGAAAAATAAATCATTAATCTCCTTTCCATATTTCTTAATTACTGTTAAATTGTAGCAGTTAATTTAGAAAACTCTTTCACTTTCGTATTTTTTTATATTAATAAATAATTATATATAAAAGTTTACGCGACCATATAGATGCATATGATAGTAGGAGAGAAAAAAATAAGTGAAGATTTGAATTTAAATATTCCTCAAAAAGATCACATAAAAGCATTACAACATGTCAAAAACC
>JARRLT010000172.1:0-18282 GCA_037386725.1 Promethearchaeota archaeon | reverse complement strand
TTTAATAAAATAATAATAAAGGACTCTGATTAAACTTAAATTATCTTAAACCCAATAAATAATATGGCGAAAAAAGAAGCTTCTACGGAAAACAATAGTTAGGTATGAAAAGGGATTTTGGAGAGTTCAAAAAATTGATGTGGACATAAAACCAAGGATTGATACTCCCGAGATGAGAAAGCGAGCAGATCGATGTAGGAAAATGTTTGAAGATTATTGTATTGTAACACAAGCTGTACGAGAAGGAATTGAAGTTAATGTAAATTTAGATTATTAGTTTTTATCTTATTCTTTTTTTAATAAATTTTCTTTCAATCATAATAATTAAAGAATCTAATCAGCAATTCCTTCATCAGTTATTCTGAATACTGCATCTGCTTCTGGAAGATTAGGGGCATCTACTACTTTTGCTACTCTTTGATCTCCCTTACCCTTTCTTAAATATATACGAATAGTGGCTCCATGAGCTACAATATTTCCACCTGTATGTGTAATTGGGTTACCATAAAATACATCTGGTTTGCTTGATACTTGATTGGTAAAGAGTACTGCTAATTCTTCATATGTATCTGTTAATCTTAAGAGATCATGGATATGGGTATTCAAAGTTTGTTGTCGAGTTGCTAGTGTTCCTCGACCAATATATTCACTCCTAAAGTGACCTATTAGGGAATCAACTACAATTAATTTAATATTTTTTTCCTCAATTATTTTTGGTGCTTCTTTTGCCAATAATTTTTCAGACATTTGAATAATTCTTTCTGGGCGAAAAGTTCCTTCAGAGTCTATATACAGTGCTCCTCCTTCTAAGCCGCCATCTTTCTCTTTTAGCTGAACATTAACACATAATTGATGAGCAATTTGAGTTTTCCCTGTTCTATATTCACCGAAAAGTTCTGTTACAGCACCTGTTTCCAAACCGCCACCTAATAGGGCATCTAAATTATTACTTCCAGTTGTGATTCTTCGCATTCTCTTGCGTTTTTCCCATACCAATTCTGCGGATTTGAATCCCATCTTTTCTAAATCTTGAGCAGCTTTTATTAAATTTGTTGAAGTTTTTTCTCCTAATCCAGCTTCTTCAACAAGTTTTGAGATGGAATACATTGCTAATGATCTTACTGTTAAAATTCCTGCTTTTTTTTTTCTTTTCCGCTTCGTGTGATGATCAGTAAAACGATAAAAAGGACTACTGAAAATAAAAATGTAAGCACTGGCATTATGGGAGGCATCCAGATCCAACTCAATATTAGGAATGGAATAATAAATATCGCCACTATTATAATAATAACTGGAAATGGCACTTGTTCATCCTTGATATCCAAAATTAATGGAGTTATTGCCATTATGATTAGGAGTGTAGTAAGGATTCTAAAGGCTAATAATAAATATATATTTACCCAAGTTTTGATATCAAATGTTCCGGTATATACATCTGGAAGATAAAAGAAAAGCCAATGTGTTGTATTGATTTTAGCAGTTGTGACTATTTCTGGTAAAATTGCAGTAATTATTATTTGAACTATTACTCCAAGCAAAAGAAATAATAAGATGTCATCATACTCTTTAGTTTTTGCATATACAAATACTAAATCTCTTATCAAGCATGCAATCCATAATATGAATAAAATTACATATATAAGTAATGGATTTTCAGGAAATAGGACCCAAAGATAATTCACTGGCAATAAAGCGACTAGATATGCTAAAAATCCATATTTTTCATTGCGTTGAAACAAATCGAAAAGCAGAAAAATAACAAAAATTATAAAAAATATAGCCAAAATTATATAAGAATTGATTGTCCAAAAGTCCATGTTTAAATCATCTTTTAATATATGTTTTACTATGTAATTTATGATTATATTATTTTAATCATTATATAACTTTTCTAAGTTACTATTGAAAGTAAGTGTTAATCTATCTATTAAATGAAATAACTTAATGTTTAATTTGATTTTTATAAAAATAAAGTTACAAAATCATAATAATATAATAACAACCACAAAAATAATTCAAAAAACTAAAAAAGCCCTATTAAGAGATAGATTCATTATTTTATATATAAAAAACTAATCATATAACTCCATTTTCATAATTTAACCTTCAAGAATGATATTTTCTACTTTTGACAACATAGATCTTGCTTTTTTGGTATCGAGTGATTCTGCAGATAATAGAACCGCATCTCTATTCAAAGCGACCTTCACAGTGGTAGATACATCATCATCTACTATTTTTAATTCATTTATAATATCTTGAAACTTAAAATCATACTGATCTGTAATTTCTTGGAGTCTATTATGAATTGTATCTATAACTTCGGGAGAAACATTAATTGTTTTATTTACTTTTATTCCTTTTGGGAATCCTCTAGTTAATGAACTAAGTAGATCATCTTGTTCTGTCATAATCTCAAGAAGTTTAAGTAATATAAAGTTTCCATCGCTTGCAGGCATAAATCGGGGAAAATAAAATTTTAAAGTGTCTGATGCGGCAAAACATGCTCTTTCTTCTCTAATCTGACGTGATAATTCTCCAGGATGATTTTCTACTTGTTTAACAGGAAAACCCTCTTCTTCTATATATTTTTTTACGATAGGAGAAATTGAATTAGTGGTAACAATCGTATTTCCTTTTGCATTCTGAATTTTCTCATCATATGTAACAAACAACATAAAAAGATCTTCAAAACTCAACTCTAATCCATTTTCATCCATCACAAGAATTCTAGACCCATCAATATCAAAACAAACACCTAAATGACTTGAGGAAGCTTTAACTATATTTGATGCGTTCCTTATTGTATTAATATTTGGGACTGGAGAATCTCTTTGACGATAATGAGTGTTTAGTGCAATTGTTTCCACACCTACTTCATTAAGTAAAATAGGAGTCATCTTTCCGGTAGGACCATATGAACAATCTACAACAATTTTAATATCTTGCTCTTTTATTTTTTTCCTATTAACAAATTGTTGTAAGGATTTTATATATATATCTTGAGTCTGTGGTATAGCTGTTATCTGACCTAAGCCATTTGGGTCAACTCTTCTGATTTTATTAGGATATGTATTATATGCCTCAATCATTTTATGAATTTCAGGATGAGAAAGTTCCATTCCCTGAGCATCAACGAATCTTATCCCAACGTCTTCAGAATAAAGGTGTCCTCCCGAAAAATAGATGCCTCCGGAAGCTCCGAAACGTCGGATGGTAAACTGTAATAGAGGAAATGTCGAATCTGATAAGTTTAACAAATTAACCCCAGTAGACATGAAACCTGAAGAGTAGCCTCTCTTTAACATTCTACTATCTAAATGATAATCTCTAGCCATTACCACTGATTCATTTTGGTTAAATAAAGAGCCGTGTATACTCCCAATTTGACATGCGATCTCAGGAGTTAACACATAATTTGCTTTTCCTATAATTCGCCCATCCTTATTGAGTTCATTTAAGTTTTCTATCATTTATATCAACTAATTTTCCATTTTTCAATAGGTTGGAAACTATACAAACAATAAACAATAATCATCATTTATATTTATTCATTTTGAATCATCAATCTTAATCATTCTGTTATTTTTAGATAGAAAATATATATAAGATCGATATTTCAATTGTTTGAATAATTTTGAATCTTTAATATTAAATTTGTTGAATTATTAATTTGAGCTGTAATTTAAAAATATAACAAAGTTTCATAAAGGAATTTAATATGAAAATTTCTAGAGATGCAAGAAATAGATTAAAAATAGAAGAATTTGAATTTAACGATAAAGGAAATTTAGAGTTTGATGGAGAAATTTATAAAGTCCGAAATTATTTAAACACCTAACAAAAAAATTGGAAAAAGAGAAGGTAGAAAAAGCTATAAAAAAACTGGTGGAGGAATATCCTCCGAATAAAATTTATAAGAGAAAAGTTAATGTGGATGAATTTCTTGACCAAGAAATACATGGTGAAAAAAATAAATATCGATTTCAAGAAGAATTCATTAACTTATGGTTAGCAAATAGTAATCCTTCATTTTCTCCTTATATTGATCTTTTTGATGATGATCTCTTGGAAAAAAATTCAATCTATCCCGAGATTACTAAGGAAATACAGAGCTTTTTTGAAGAAAAACCAAAATTTGGCCCAAAAGATCAGAATCTAATTGATATGTTGAAAGAACCTATGGAGAAATATCCTAATTCTATTAAAAACCAATTAGAATTTATCCGAGAAAATTGGGCTCATTTAATTGGAAAATATTCAAGATTGATATTAGTTGCCTTAGATTTAATACGTGAAGAGGAACAATTTAGGGGCTTAGGTCCAGGAGAATCTAGGGTTTTAGAGTATGGAGATTTGGAATATGAAAATTTTACTCCTGATAAGGAATGGATGCCTAAAGTTGTAATGATCGCTAAAAATACATTTGTTTGGTTAGATCAATTATCTAGAAAATACAATAGAAAGATTAGTAGATTAGATGAAATTCCCGGAGAAGAGCTAGATCAATTAAGGGATTGGGGATTTAATGCATTATGGTTGATCGGTTTATGGGAAAGATCTCAAGCTTCAAGAACAATCAAGCAATGGTGTGGTAATCCAGAGGCAGCCCCAAGTGCTTATTCATTATATGACTATGTTATTGCTAATAAATTAGGTGGAAAATCCGCTTTTGAGAATTTAAAAGAAAAATGTCGACAACGTGGTATTCGATTAGCTAGTGATATGGTTCCAAATCATACGGGTATAGTATCAAAATGGACGATGGAACATCCAGATTGGTATGTAGGTCTTCCATATCCTCCATTTCCATCATATAATTATTCCGGGGAAAATTTATCTGGTGATCCAAATATTATGATCCAAATAGAAGATAAGTATTTCAACAGAAGCGATGCTGCGGTTACTTTTAAAAGAGAAGATTATCGAACAGGAGATTTAAGATACATCTACCATGGAAATGATGGAACAAGTTTTCCATGGAATGATACTGCTCAGTTAAATTTTTTAAAAGAAGAGGTAAGAGAAGCAGTAATTCAAACTATTTTATACGTATCACGCTTATTTCCAATAATACGATTTGATGCAGCCATGACGCTAACAAGAAAACATTTTCAAAGGTTATGGTTTCCTGAGCCCGGAACTGGGGGAGCAATTCCATCTAGAGCGGAACATGGGATGACAAGAGAAGAATTTTTTGATAAAATGCCAAATGAATTTTGGAGAGAAGTTGTGGATCGAATTAATGAAGAAAATCCAGATACTTTATTGATTGCTGAAGCATTTTGGTTATTAGAAGGATTTTTCGTAAGAACTTTGGGTATGCATAGAGTTTATAATTCGGCCTTTATGAATATGTTACGAGATGAAGATAATGCTAAATTTAGGGCAGTCTTAAAAAATACCTTAGAATTTGACCCTAAAATTCTTAAAAGGTTCGTTAATTTCATGAATAATCCAGATGAAGAAACAGCCGTTAAACAGTTTGGAGATGGCGGAAAATATTTTGGTGTATGTGCTATGCTTGTCACTATGCCCGGTTTACCAATGTTTGGACATGGACAGATACAAGGATTTCATGAAAAATACGGAATGGAATATCAGAAAGCATATTGGAATGAAGAAGTTAATTGGGGATTACTTCATCACCATGAAAGAACAATTTTTCCAATTATGAAAAAAAGATATATCTTTGCAAATGTAGATAATTTTTATCTATATGATTTTTTCACGGGAGATTATGTAAATGAAGATGTTTTTGCTTATTCGAATAAGTCTAATAATGAAAGAGCTCTTGTAATTTATAATAATAAATATACCGAGACCAAAGGATTCATAAAACGATCTGTCGGATTTGCCATAAAAGATGGAGATGAAAAAGAGGTTATTCAAAAAACCCTTTCTGAAGGTCTAAAGTTGCCCAGTGAAGGATATTGCATTTTTAAAGATTATATGTCTGGTTTAGAATATATCCGGAAGAATAGAGATATCTATGAACAAGGGTTATATGTAGAGCTTAATGCCTTTAAATGTTTTGTTTTCATGGATTTTAGAATAGTACAAGACGATGAATTTTTCCATTATGCGCAACTCCATGATCTTCTTGGAGGAAAAGGTGTTCAAAATATGAATGAGACTCTACAACAATTAATTTATCAGTCTTTACATAGGCCATTTGAAGAGTTGGTGAATAAAGATATTTTTACAAATTTAATAAAGACAAAAGATATTGAGAAAAATCTAAGTGGTTTAAGCAAAATTCTCAATTCATTTTTAGAAGAGGTAAAGAATTATTCTAATAGTGATCTGAAAATAAATATAATCAATACAATCATTATTGAGAAATTAAAGATAGCACTCAACCTTAAAGAAGAATTAAAATCTCTTAATTTAGAGAATAAAATCGATCACTTAATCAAGAAAGTATTACCTAAAAGTAATAAAGAAATAGGGTTTCTTTTATCCTGGGTTTATATTCATCTCTTAGGGAAACTAAGAAATGAAAAAAACTATGAAATCATTAGTATGAGTTGGATTGATGAATGGCAATTAGCAAAATATATCCAGAGAACTTTGGAACAACTTAAATCTTCTCATGATGAAGATTCATATCTAACCACTCCATTTTTAAAAATCTTAACGCTTCATCAAAATCTCTTAAATTTTGAGCATTTAGAAGAGAATGGAGAATTTTTTGTTATAAAAAAGATTTTTAGCGATTCAGATGCACAAGGATATTTACATGTTAATCGATTTCAAGAAATATTGTGGTTTAGTTCTGAAAGATTTGATATATATACAAATTGGCTTTTACTGATTACCATCATTAATTACCTCCAGAGATATCAAGAAAATCTTGGTTATAAAATTAATGTTATATTTATTTTCTTATTAAATATTAAATATTTTCTCCAAGTTCAAGCGTCTTTTCTCTTAATTGAGTATCACTACTTACTTTACAATTTGGTCCAACAACACTCCTCTCTAACACGACGTTTTCTCCTATTTCACAATCATTACAAATGATAGATTCATAAATGATGCTTCCTGCTCCAATTTTTACATTATCCCAAATTGTTGACTTTTCGATTTTTGTATCTTCTCCAATTGTAACATTACTTCCAATTGAAGTTAATTCATTAATCCTTACTCGATTATTAAGTTCAACATGTTCACCGAAACAAGCTGGTCTTTCTATTACTACATCACTTCCAGAATTAATTATTCCCATAACGAATACTTCATCATATTCCTTTCCGTTAGGAGTGATAGGCCATGCATATTTTCTTAAAAGGTCCCAATTTGCCCACAGATATGTTTGGGGGTTACCACAATCCAACCAATAATAATCCTTAACAAATCCATATAAATCATACTCGTTTTCAAGTAAATAAGGAAATACTTCCCCTCCGAAGTCCATCAAATCTGTTTGATTAAGGATGGTTTCTACTTTATTTTTAAAGGCATAAATTCCAGTATTGATTACATTTGTATGTAAAAAAAGATCGGTTCTTTGCGCCATACTTGAAAGATATAATTCCATTGGTTGTGGTTTTTCTAAAAACAGGTAAATTTTTCTATTTTTATCAAGTAGTACCACTCCATATTGAGAAGTATGACTTTCAATAGTCTTCATTGAAATTGTAGCAATTCCTCCTTTATCTTTATGAAATTGCATAAATTCTTTGACAGGAAGATTAGTAACAATATCTGCCATTGATATTAAGACATTCTCCGAATCAGTACTATCAGATAATAACCGATATGCATCAGCTGTGCCTTTACTTTCTTGAATTGAAAACTCAAGTTCTACATCTCCTAATCTTTCCTCATACCAAGTTTTTTCGAGATATGCTTTTAATGTTTTTCCTTTATGTCTTAGGGCAATAATTATATGTTTTATATTAGCATAGATCAAATGAGCAATAGCGTAATCTACCATCGGAACATTTGTTACTTTAACTAAGGGTTTTGGAACTTCTGATGTAAGTGGCATAAGCCTTGTGCCTTTTCCTCCCGCTAAGATAATGGCTGACCAATCTTTCATTTTGGATTTACTCAAGAATCATATAGAATTTTATTATATCACGTTATGAAATAGGTGAAAAATAATATTTTTTAAAATGTAATTTCTAATATCAATAAAAAAATTTAATGTCTTTTAAACTTTCACATAAAATTCCAAAGACTCAAAAGGATTCTTCTTCTTAATTACTTTTAAGTCATGTTTTTAAAAAATTAAGTTAATTTCTCAATCATGTCCCTAATCTCCTTTGCAGTATTTTCTGGTAATTTTCGCGCAACCCTCATATCTTCAGCCATTTCAGCTCCTCCAATTATTTCATGGGGTATAATATCACCAAAAAAATGCATGTCTGCATCATATCCATATGGACATCCATTAAAAAGGATATTACGATTCCTATCTATTCCTAATTTGTCTAATGCTGTAAATAAGTCTTTTAGAGCTTTAGCTAAGTCTTCTAACTGATTTTTATTTAATTGTGAAAATCGTCTTATATGCTCCTTTGACGACTAAAATCTTCACCTTCTCCATGGGATGTCTCACAAAGATGACATTTATTGCCCATTTCTTGAAAAGCTTTCAAATATCCTTCCAATCTAGATCCATGACCATCACCATTAAGATCAATATAAACTTGACTATGAAGTCGTGGTTGACTTCCTCCTACTTTTGTTCCAATATTAAAAAAAGGGGAAATAGGAATGTCATAATAATCTCGTTGAATTGCTCGTTCTACACAGTAAATTATTGCCGCTTTCATTGATAAAAGTACTCCAGTAAGGACTTCAGAAGGAATCATATCAAAACATAATGATGGGAAAAAATTTCTAGATATGGTAACTAGGTTAATTCCAATTGAAAGTTTTGAATTAGTGGGTAAATTTTCACTAATCCTTTGCTTTATTTCCTCATCTACTATTCGAGCCATCGAAGGGTATCTATTTATTAATGTAATGGCCTTGCATGATTCTGGAATTTCGTCAATCTTATGCGGTTGTGCTGTAAAGGGGTCATCTCTTCTTTTTTCATCTTCCGTTATTATAATAGTATAACCTTCCTTTTCATTGCTATTTTTCATTTGATCAATACTTTGGTTATCCGTAATTCTACTAAACACATCTTTGATCTCACTTATTTGGATTTTTTCACAATCTTTAAACTCTCCACGTTTTATAGAACTATCTTGATATCCTTTAGGTCTTTTACCTCTAATAGGGGAAACATAGGAATAATGCCCATAATATCTTTTTTGTTCTGACCTTAACCCAAAATCCTTTGTTTGAATTTGCGTAGTAGAGAGTGGATCCCACCGTTTTAACGGGACTTCTTGTATATCAGTATAATTTTCTTTATTTATTATTCCCCATTCCATAAATTTCGGATAATATTCTTTACTCTCATTAGTCATACCATTAATCCCTTTTCTCATTCATTTAATTCTTGTAATTCTAATATCTTTATTTCTACTGATAAGACACCTGGAATCTGATTTATTTCCGAAATTATTTTTTCGAGTTCATTTTTTGCAGAACTAATATACACTTCGTAGATGCATCTTGTTTGTTCTTGACAAACACCCGAAGTGAAAACTAAAGAAATAAATTCTTCAAATTGGGCTAAGATTTTTGAAATCTCTTGAACTACTCTAATTGTAGTCTTTTCATTAAAAATAACTGATAACCGCACAATTTCATCCTCTTGAACCGGAATAATATCAATCTTAATTCCCTCACCTCTTGTTCTGGAAACAATAAAAACATTTTTTCTTCCATTTTTGTTTGAAATTTGTCTAATAATTCTATCAGATAACTTAATAATCCGATTATCTCGAAAATTTCCATAGTCTATCAAACTCCCTTCTGTTTCAACAGATTTTATAGTTATAATTTGTGAAAGGTTTTCTAATTCGTTTTTAATTTTTCGAACAATTTTATTTATTTCCCTTTTTCCTTCAGAATCAGCTTTTTCATAAAATATCTTATTAACCCCATCAATATCTTTAATTTTGGTTATAAATTTTTTTAATATTGATTCATAGAAAGTATAATCGGGTTCTTCTTCTGAAATGATTATTGTTAACATTAATAATTCCGATCCTCCTCTTGCATATTCTGATTCGAGCGAAAAAATATTATTTGCAGTTTTAAATTCAGGAGAGAAATTATGCGCGAAAAAACCTTCTTCATTGTCCAAGAATAAAAACAAAAAAGAATAAAAGTAAAATAAGAAACAATTTATATAAATCAATAATACTACTAAATCCTATATGAAATTAAAATCTAAGAGAATTTATAGATTATTGTTGAAAACTATTAAAAAATGTTTATTCTAAAATGGGAACTGATAATAATAAGAATATTGGGATGTAGGAACTTCTGTTAAGGACTTTTTAGCATTTAGAAAAATAAAAAAATTATGAAGATAGAAAACAATATTATCCTCAATTAGAGATCTATCTAAAAGTTAGTAATCTAACTTTTTTACTATTTTATATGTTTTAAATTCCCGTACGGGTTCCTCTTTATCATTCTCACTATAAGGAACTCTTACGTATTTTTCCTTATCTAAATCCTCATTTTGGGGTTCTTGCTGCTTGATAAGGCTTTTTGCGAGATTTATTTCTTTAATCAAAAACTCCCTAACCGCGACCCTAATCAACTCGGACCTGGAGGGGTACAACCCGTTATCTCCCACCAACTTACTTATTGAATCTAGGTAGGACTCTGGAATATTAACTGTCACTATTTTCATAAGTTATCGCCTATTTAATAAAGTCGAATTACAACACAAATAATCTATTGTGATATAGTATATAAAGATTATTTATTGTTTAATTAATCGGTAAATGTTTTTTAAAGGATTGCTTAAAAAGTTTTAGCATTTTTAAGTGTTTTACATTTATGTTTCTTTTATTTAAGTTTTATGATTTTCTAATGATTTAATTGAAGTTCAAATGAAACTTTTACAGATACATTTATTAATCTAAATTAATAAAAGTTCACTTTTCGGTCGAAGTGGTTCCATTCTCTCTTATTATAATTTAATATTAAATGAAAAATGTTAAAATGTCTAGCTAAATAATTAAACTTTTCAAATCGGAAATTTTTGATTGTGAAAATCAAAATTCACTAGTGTTAATTCCTACGAAAATTACGTTAAGACTAAGATCAGTTACCTATGATAAGGGCTATTCTTCTTCGCTTGATATGAGTTTTATGAAGGACCTTACAGATACGAAAAAAATTGATGGGCGAGAGTATAAAGCCCTCATATTGAACTCAAACGATGATTTCAAGACATTTACCAAGGATTGGAACACGTTCCTCAGAATTTTTATACACTAACAATTCAAGTTTTTCGGTTACTTCGGGAACGTCAACTCAGCAGGAGGGAAATTGACTTTAAATAATAACTATAACGAGGGATGGATCTTCAACATTTTTTAAGGGTTTATCGATCCTAAATCGGTACTATATAATGATAGAAGCAGTGGCACAGATCGAATACCCCTTCCCTCAAAACGGGATAACTTCATGGAACTTATCGACCTTAAGCTCATAGAGATATGGTTTTTCTTTTTCTCCTTTATATCGCAAATAAGGTGATAATTTGGTTATTGATAATTTCCTCAAATATAAGTCTTCAAGTTTCTTCAACTTATAGATTTCATCGGGTATCGAAGTAATTTGATTACGACCAATAGATAATCTTCTCAAATTTTCTAACTCGAGAATGGCCATTGGAAATTCTTTCAGATTATTTCTTCCTAAAAATAATGATTCGAGATTTCTTAGGTTTCTAATTGATTCAGGTATTGATTCTAACTGATTACCATAAACCTGTAGGGATTCCAGTTCTTTTAATTTCCCAATGGATTCGGGCAACTTGTTCAAACAATTATTCCCAAGGTTCAATCTTTCCAGCCTCTTAATATTTCCGAATGATTCGGGCAGTTCTTTTAATTTATTACGTGTTATTTGAATCCAAGAGGTTTTCATATTCCCGATGGATTTTGGAAGTGATTCAAGCATTCCATTATCGATTGTAACGGAACATTGTAAATTCCCAATGGAATCTGGCAATTTTTCTAAACTTGAATCATTAATCCTTAAGCTCTCAAGCGAATCAAGCCTTCCAACAGAATTAGGTAGTTCTTTTAAATTGGTATCATTAATACTTAGAGTTATTAATTTCTTTAATTTTCCTATTGATTCGGGAACCATTTCGAAGCGCTCACATTTTTCCAAAATTATTTCTTCAAGGTCTACTAAAGAACCTATTGATTCTGGCAACGCTGTTATGTTAGCATTACTTATATATAAACTTTTTAACGATTTCAGCTTTCCAATAGATTCCGGTAATGTGAGCAAGTTAGGTGCGGTTATCCTTAATTCCTTTAGGCATTTAAGGGTTCCAATAGAATTCGGCACGTGGATAATATTCGGTAGGTCTATCACCAGTTTTTTGAGATGAGTAAGATTGTTAATCTCTGTCGGGATTTCTTTCAGTTTTGGATGCTTCTTAAGGGTTAGTGTGTCAATAAGTCCGTTATCAACCCGAAAATCTCCTAATTGAAACTCCCCATAATAGAGATGATTAAGTAAAACGATAAAATCATATTCATCTTGGTCCTCAATAATTGAAATCTGTTTCTCGAAAGGGATGTAATCAAAATAATCCCATTGGAGTAACATGTATTTTATCTGTGGGGTTCCTTTCGCATATCTTTCAAGTACCTCTTCACTATATCTCTCCCGAGCCTTTGCGACACCCACTTTCATTAATTTTCTCAGTAAAGGAAACGCTAAATTCGAATGTAAAAGACGAGTTTCGTAGTCATTTTCCGCCCATGCCTGAAGGTTACTGCAATGCGCCCAAAATTCCTCTTCCGGAGTAATATTTAATTCTTGTGGTGTAATTTTAGTTTCTAAATCTGAGTTTAGCAGTCTCTTCGCGTCGTCTATCGACTCAATTTCCTCAAACCGATCATCATCTTGCGGGTTAATAATTAAAAGGTACTTACAAGTTCGAAATGGTATATCCTTTACGTAAATCTGAATTCGATGGGTTTCTTTACCGTAATCGATCTCATATCCCTCACTATCCCAGCGCCCTTTCTCTAATTTTAGCCTTAGAACATCATTTATTCGATATTCCTTTAGTATTTTCATCCTTATTTTTAAGAGTTTTTTACTTCTTATATATAATAGGAGCGAAGAGAATTATATATTAGTTTTTATTATAGGAATTAATAATTTTATAAGTTTTAAATTCGCGTACAGGCTCATTTTCTTTATTTCTCCCTTCTATGGGTACGCGAACATATTTTGAATCATCTAACTCTTCCCTATTATCAATATCAACCTTACCATTATACTTTATCATTTTTTGGGCCAAGGAAATTTCTCGTATTAAGAAGTCCCTAACGGCGCACCGAATTAATTCGGACCTTGAGGGGTACAATCCTTTGTCCCCCACCAGCTTTTCCATAGCGGTGATATAGTTCTCCGGAAGATTAACTGTGCAGATTTTCAATTTCAATCGCCTTAGGATTTGGTTTAAAAAATTTTATTAATATTTAGTATTATGATATCCTATTTAAATGTTTATCTCATCTTAAAAATGCGCTAAATTATAAGCTTAACTCAATTCTTTTTAATCTAAGAATATTATTATCAAAAAAGTTTTTAAAAATTATATGGGTTATGTCTAAAAAGTGTTCAAGGCATAAAATTCTAAGGAAAAAATGGAAATTCATTCTTTTCGTTCTGCATATTTAAATAAGTTTAAGGGAATAATAAGGTGGTTTAAAATCGAGGATCGAATTATAAAACTTAACAAAAACTTTTTTCAATTTTCTTTTTTGATTAAATTTTTATATTCATCTCATTGATATATTTATAAACAGTTCAAATTTTTATTAAGGGATTAACTTTGTCAGTAAAAAATCAATTTGAAGATGTATTAAACATAAATCCCTTGGATTTAAAGGAATTCTTAGATTCAAGTTTAGAAAAGGGCCTTTCAAAGTTCCAGAGAAATTTGATTGAAGAGGCAACATCAATTTTGAAAGAAAATATTGTAGAAACAGAATCAGTCAAATCTTTTGGTGGATCAATTAAGGGACATGAGGATTTATTAGATGATCATCTTCAAAGAATCGAAAAAGAATTAGAAAAGGATAAATATTCTGAGAATCAAAAGGAATTAAAGAGTTTATTTAAATCTTATACGAAGGTAATTCGGGAGTATATCGATAAAACATGTTTCTGTATTATTCCCGTTAAAGAAATGCCATGGGTGGATGTGTTATTTCGTTCTGTCCCTCGAATGATTATCAATGATAATATAAAACTACTAGATAATTCAATTACATATTATGGAGAAATCAAATGTGTTCTTCCTAGGACAATATTATATGGTAAAATGAAAGAGATTGAACCTTTATTTGCACCTTTAATGGGAGAACTTGATTTAAAAGGATATGAATTGGATGATCAACAGAAAAAAAGTAAAAAATCATTAAATTTCAAATATATTACTGAAATTATTAAATCATTGGATTCGGTTAAATCTAAAAATGCAATTGCTAAATATCATGAAGGATTTCAACGTCATGGAGATCCATTGTGTGATTTTTTAATGCAAAATGGGGAACTCATGAACTCTATGAATCAATTAATTTCTGGAATTGACACTGGCAGATTAGAAACTGAAGTTGCTGTTTCTGCTATTGGAATACCGTTTCAATCCGATAAGATCTCTCTTATTATTGTAGAAAATGAAAGTAATGACTCTAAGGCGTTTTCAAACTGCTTTGAAGCAATTTTAAGATTTTCAGCAGCATGTTGTGAAGCACCTAATCTTGGTCCTATTGGCACTCAAGAAACTAAAGATCAAACTGCTACTGGTCAACAACAACAATCTGGAGCTATAAGGACTCCTGGTGGCCAACAATTGAAAATATGGTCTACTGAGGAATTAATTGAAGAAGCACAAAAAAAGCGTAGTTCGCTCCCTGAAGGAATGGAAGTATGGTCAGAAGAAGAATTAAAAGAGTTGTCTAAAAAAAGAGCTTCTGGTCTTCCAGAGGGATTGGAAATGTGGACTGAAGATGAATTAAAGGATTTAGCAAAGCAAAGAAGTCACGGAGGATTAGATATTCCCGAATGGCATCCAGAAGAAGATTCAAAAGAATGTATCAAATGTGGATATACATTAAGGGAAGGATGGACTGAATGTCCAATTTGCGGAACTGCAACTGATGCTGGAAAAAATGATAAAGAATCTACAAAAGATTCTGAACAAATATCCAATGAAAAAGAAGATTCTGATCAGGAAAACGAAACTGAAAAATCTAAAAATTCTCAGAATAACGATTGAAAAAATGAAAAAATATGTTTTTAAAGAAACTTCATTAGAAGAAGTCTATTAATTCTAAAATTTTTATCAGAAAGTAAGTACTCTTCAAAATTGATGCAAAATTTTTAAAAAGTAGAATAAATTGACTTAAACTCATAATTTTCTTTTCCTTTTTATACGACAAATATTCTGAGATTCATTTTTCATAACTTTTTTTAATTGCTTCTTACTAACAAACATATATAAATTAATCTCATAGGATACTTCAATTGTTACACACAATCTTTCTATTTAAAGGTAACAGTTTTCAGAACTTAAATCACTTAGATATTTACTGTTATCCAAAAGAAGTCATCACGATTGAAGATAAGGATATTTTAAAAAGAATAATTTCATCTCATTTAGGAAAGGGTAGTGAAATGAATGCCCAAGTAAAGTCTGAAGATCCTAATGGAGAAAATGACATAAATCACAGTAAAAAGTTCCATGGAATAAATAAGCCAATTCCTCAAAAAATTGATGGTTTAAACTTATATACTGTCTGTATTGATCAGAATGTATTTGTTGGATTAAATTTTGACGAGGAAGACAATCCCTATGATTATAAGGAAATTTTTCAAGAATTATTAAGTAATATAATAAATGAGGAAAATGAATTCTCTTTTGAAAATGAGACTGAAATTGAAAATCTCTTAATTACGTTATTTATTGATCTCAGACGTTATGAAGATGAAATTGTTAAGAGATTTCCAGAAATCGAATTCTATCATCACACTAATTCTTTTACTAAAGTATTTTTATTTGGTATTGATGGAGTGGGTAAAACATCTTACGTACGAAGATTAAAAACGGGAAAATATAGTGATAATTACTATATGCCCACTCGTAGATTTAATATTGAATATATTAAGAAATGGGACGGAGAAATCGACAATATCTCCCTTAGTGTTTGGGATATGCCTGGACAGAGGGCATTTAGGAAAAAATGGCTTATCGGGCTTCAAGATTCTAACATTATTATTTATGTCATAGATGTAGCGAATCAATCTCGTTTTGAAGAAGCCAAAAAAGAATTTTGGCGTATGATTAATCGTTATGAACTGCAAGAAGTTCCTTTGCTTATTCTTGGAAATAAAGTAGATCTAATTAGCAAGAAGAAGTCAGATAAGACACAACTCAACAGATTAAAAAACGAGATTTGTAATTATTTTAATTTCTCAAATATAAAAAACCGAAATTGGAAATTTATGTTAACCTCTGTTAAAACTAATTATAATATAGCAAAAACGATTCATCTAATTTCTGATTTAATAATATTGAGTTAAGATCGTTTCTGCAAAAAGACCTATTCCATTTAACGCAAATTACTCATTAAATTTAAATATCAAAATAATTAATTTTAATTCATAAGTTATCATTAGATTAAGTAGATTTGATTATTTTTGGAAAAATTATAAATGTGTTCATAAAATGTTTAAAAGATTGAAAAAAGAATTGACAATTAAACTTGATGAGAAAGAAGGACATCTTTTTTTGGGGGATAAAAAAATAGATATTAAATTATTAATGTTAAGACCAACTGATATTATGGAATTCTCCGAATTTGCTGGAGCTAATGCTGAAGATATACTAATATGGGTTGGGAAAACTCTTGGAAAAGAAATTGTCGAGAAATATTTCTATGGGAAAGATTGGAGCGTAGAAACAATCGCTTTAAGGAAAGATGTATTCTTAGGGGTATTAGAAGGTTTATCTCTTTTAGGTTATGGATATCTTATTGGAACTTTTAAGAAAGATCATATCCTCGTAAGTAATTATCAACCTTTGGCAAGCGACGAGAAGGAAAATATAATGGCCAAAAATCTCTGTCTTGTTACTCAAGGGGTAATTGCAGGAATTTTAGAGGTCTTGAATTTTGATATAGAAGGTGAAGAAATTGAATGTGTTCTTCTTGAAAATGAGAGATGTCTATTCAAATTCGAATTACTCACAGAAGAAATTCCTGATGAATTAATTGATGAAGAAGAAAAGCCCGAAGCAATTTCTGATTTCCTTGCTTCATTATAATTAAGATTTATTTTAATTTCCTTTTCGAAAAAAATTATCTTTTAATTTCTATTTTATAATAATTTTTAAGTCCTTCCAACTTTTTAAGAAATCTATTAATTAAATCTTTAGTTTTAAATTAATACAGATTACTAATAACTATGGATAATTTGAAAGAACAATTTTGTTGTGATTGTGGAAAAACTATACATTTTGAGGATTTTCTAAAAATAAATCCAAAATTAACACATAAGCAAGCAGAAAAATTATGGGAATTACCTGTTATATCAAAATATTGTTTAAACTGCTTTCTTAATAGACCCGAAAAACCGTATAAAGATAGGAGTAGAAGATTTTTTTGTTATAAGTTTAAGAAGGGTATATAAAAACTACCTTTTATAACGTGATTTTTTATTAAGCTTTCTGAATTCTGAAGTAATACTGAATTTATCTCATTTATAAATTCCAAAAGTAATCCTTTAAAATATACCTTGATTCAAATATTAAAAAAGTTATTTGATTTCTTTATTGAATTATTAATTAAAATGTTTAAACCTAATAGATGAAAAATTTAGATTAAAAGTAACTAACAGAGTCTATATAACGAATATTAAGGAAACTTATTAACCAAAAAAACCTTGAAATATTTCTGCCGTTAGTACCAAGATTATAAATAGAGCAATCAAAGCAACAAAACCTATGATTCCTACTAAATTTAAAAGCATACTTTCAAACTTCATATTAAATCTCCCCCCAATTAATAAATCTCAATCTAGTAATGTAAAATTAGGTATATTAATCTTCTGATTTATTGATGAAAATATCTTTTTCAATTCGTTTGCCTTTCT
>JARRLT010000171.1:0-7636 GCA_037386725.1 Promethearchaeota archaeon | reverse complement strand
TTTCTTTCTTTCAAACTCTTCATTTGTTATAACTCCTGAATCTTGCAATGTTTTAAATTTTAACAATTCATCTGCTACTGAGAATGATTTAGTTGATCTGCTTTCAGAATTAGTTTTTAACTCTTGGATTGCAAACTTCACTTTACCTAATCATCAAATTCTTGATTAAATATTTAAATTTGAATGAATTTTTAAAACATGACTTATAATGAGGACAAAATTAATTAAAAATAGATTATTATTAAAAATCAATTTTCTATTAAATAGTTTATAACCACGCACGATCTGCGCTTGTTGTATAGTGGTAGTATACTGGCTTCCCAAACTAAAATTTTTGGATTTTAGTGGAGATAGCCAGTGACCCGGGTTCGAATCCCGGCAGGCGCATTTTTTTCTTTTTCAAGAAGAGTTATTTTCTGATATCTTTACCAAATTATCCCTTTATGAAATCTTAGATCGCTCACTATCCTCTCTGCTTCTTGAGAGGGTACCTTTTTAAAACTATCAAACTCGTTCTGCCAAAATCCTCGTCCAGAAGTTACTGAACGTACATCCTCAGCAAATTCAAGTGAATATCTTACGGGGAGTAATATATCCACTTGAGCTTGATAATCTCGATCTTGATCGATCTCCTTTATTTTAGCAGAAAATTTGGACATAAGCGAAAGAACATTTTTGAGATATTCAGGTGGGAGTTGAATATTAGTATCATATATAGGTTCTAAAAGAACTAATCCTGCTTCATTTAATCCTTTTTTAATTGCATCATAGAAAAGAGTTGATAATTCAGTAAATGCTATTTCTTCATTTAATTGATTAATTTCGAGATTTATTATTGATATTTTTACTTCAGTCAATTTTTCTCCACATAATGGACCATTAAGATGGATTTTATCTATAATCTCTTCCACCATTTCTTTATATTCCTCTGAAAATTCCCATTCCTTTTGATAGATTAAAAGATTTTGATCTTCGTCACATTTCCAAAAATTACTAATTTCTGAATCATTCAAACCAGTTTCTACTTTCAAAATATTTTTTAAGTGCTCAAAAGGTTTTATGGTAGAGTAATCTGTTCGTCGAAAGAATTTTACGGTTTTATCATCTAATCGTTCAATTTGTAGTTCTAATTTATTTTTTCCTTCTGCTGATCTCACTTCAATAATTGACGACTTGCTAAGACAAGATTCTTTAAAAACTGCATGAGGTTCAGAAATGCTAACTTCCACACCTCTCTTTTTAATTTCATTAGCAGTTACCTCTAAATGAAGGGGTCCCATCCCTGATAATAAAAATTCTCCATTTTCTTCATTAATTTCAAACTTTAAATTAGGGTCTTCTATAAGGAGATTATCAATAATTCCACGCATTTCATCTAAATCTCTAAGAAATTCAGGTTCAATTGAAACCGTTACAACTGGAGTTGAGACATACTTCACATTCCCAAAAGGGATCATTTGATGTGAAATATTTGGATCTATAAGAGTTTCTCCGCTTTTTATATTCTTTAATCCTTCTAATGCGATTACATTACCTACAGGAATTTTATCAACGTTTTCTCTCCTTTGTCCCATAAAGATTGCGACTCTCTGGATATTCTCTTTTTCATTCGTGTTTAATAAAATCACTTCACGCTTTTTTGGACAAGTTCCCGAAAAGATACGACCAGTTGCTACTAATCCATGTTTTTCAGCTTGTACTTTGCTTATACAAATAATAAGAGGACCATTTGGATCGGTATTTATCATTGCCTTTCCAACTTCTGAATCAATTTCTCCATCCCAAATCTTTTTTATTCGATATTTTTGAGCATCTAATGGATTTGGAAGGTGATTTGCAACCATTTGTAAAATTGCTTTGTCAATGGGCAAATATACAGCTAAATCAGAATAAGTTTCCTTGCTATATGAATCCTTTCTGTAACGTTTTCTAATATCTTTGAACTTTAATCCACTCTTTTCTAACAAATTAACTTTTTAAATTCTGGGTCGGCATACCTTTCAATTAATTTATTGAAATGATTGATAATTCTGCTGTATTTCTTTTTTATTTCGTCATCATTGAGTTTCAATTCCCTTATAAGGCGATCAACTTTATTTATATAAAGAACCGGTTTAACACCCTCTTCTAAAGCTTGTCGAATAACGGTTTCCGACTGAGCAATTATTTCCTCCACTGCATCAACAACAACCACAACTCCATCTATTAATCTTAACGCTCGAGTTACCTTTCCTGAGAAATCTAAATGTCCTGGAGTATCAACCAAATTTACAAGATAAGGCTTATTGAATTCCAATGGATGTTCATAATAAAGAGAAATATTGGTAGACTTCATTGTAATTCCACGTTGTTGTTCTTCCTCTAAATAGTCTAATACTCTAGCTTCACCGGCTATTTCTGGATTGAGTAATCCCGCTTCACTTAAAAGAGAATCAGATAGGGTAGTTTTGCCATGATCTATATGCCCTACAAAACCTATATTCCTTATAGTTTCGGGTTTTTCCATTAATTTAAGAATTTCAGAGATTTCCTTTTGTCGCGGCATTTTTTAATGCTAAATATTTTAATATGAATAAATTATGAATCCTTTTTTTATCTTATCTATTTGAATTTGTTTAACTAATGAATTTTTTAAAAATGAGAAGTAAGACTAATAAATTATATGAAAATATTAAAGAGATTATACTAAAAATTAATTATCAATAAAGTGGAATAAAGGAAGGCTTTTTTATCATGTAAAATATTTCAAATATTAATTAGTGACTTAGAATAGAATGAATGATTTAAATAAGATCAGATATTTATCTGCAGTTATTGCTGGGCTTTCATTTGGATCAATTCCAGTTATTTCAGCGATTTTGAGAAATCTTGGAGTATCAAGTATAGAACAAACCTTTATCCGCATCCTTTTAGGATCGATTTTTGGCTTTATTGTTATTTTATTTTATTTCTTTAAAAAGAGGGTTACTTTTAAAGAGACATCAAGTCGTAAACTTCAATTAATATATCTTTTACAAGGCTTGATTTTTGTTCTAATGATTTTGTCTTATTTAAGTTCAGTTGCATTAAATACTCCTGTTGGAGAAGCTGCCTTATTAGTCCAAATGCACCCTTTTATTACCTTATTAGCAGGATGGAAATTATTGAATGAGGAATTAACTGCGAGAAAAGTATTAGCAATTTTTATAGCAATCTCTGGTATAATTATTTTAACTAGACCGTGGTCTTGGCAACAATTTCTAACTCATATTGTTGGGGATTTATTTGCATTAGCAAATGGTGTTCTTTACGCAATATATTTATTAATTGGAAGATCAAGTTCCGAAAAAAGGAAGAATGTACCCTACATTTTATCAATTTCCTTTGTTTTATTTTGGAGTATTATTATCGCTATTCCTTTGCTATTTTGTTTGTCTTTTTTACCCTTACCCAATTCTTTATCCACTTTTTCTTTTACAATACTAGTTAATCCAGGGATTATTGGAATTGGAATAATATTTGCAGTTTTTGGGAGTATTATACCATATGGCTTAATAATGGTTGCTTTGAAAAAAATAGAATCCTCTAAAGCTTCTATTTTATTACTTGGAGAACCCGTAAGTGCTATAATTCTCGGATTTCTTATTTTAAGTCAATCAATTACTATATGGTATTTAATAGGAGGCAGTTTAATTATGTGTGCTGTAATTATTATAGTTCTATCAAGAAGCAAAACATAATCGCTTTTTCAAAGAAAAAGGGAGGGAAAATATTTAACGTCATAACTCAAGATCTTCTTCCTCGAAATTCAAAAAATCTCTGAATTTCTCCGTTGGGTCAGAGTTTTCATTCGTTATCATTTCCCTCAATATAATATGTAAATTGTTCCAAATTAATTTCACTGTCAAATTCTAAAAATCTTCTAAGAATAAATTTCTACTATTTGAAATAGTAATTATTTATAAAATTAACATAGAAATATTTTTATTTGAGTAAGAGTTTATTTTATATAGAAAATTAAAGAAATTTTCTCTTTTGCGATTATTCTCAACATACTGGAAATTAGATGAGAGAGAATAACAGTCTATTTATTCAAAATTAAATGTAATAATCAAAATATACTAATCTATACATCCATAAATTTTTTGATATAGTAAATTTTTTAAAGTGCTTAAATAGTGAATAATAAGAAGAGAGAAAATTTGTCCAATAAATTGATTAATTATAGAACTACAAAATCTTAGTAAATAAGAATACTAACAGAGATTTATATGAGTGTTGAAAGAGAATTCCAGAAAATAAAGGATGAAATAAAACAGACATTATCAAACAAGATAGAAATTAATAAAATTGACTTGGAAGGTCCGGAAATTGCAGTTTATAGCACTGGAAATTCTGGCAATTCTGCAGAGTTAATCGAGAGTTCCGACATTTTAAAAGATTTAGCGAAGAAAATGCGGAAAAGAGTTGTGATTAGATGGAATGTCGATAAAAGAATGGATCCCGCCGAAACCGAAAAATATATTCGAAATTTAGTGGGTGAAGAAGCTGAAATTTCAGATATAGAATTTGACCATAATAGAGGGGAAGTTATTATTGAATCGGGAAAGCCTGGTATCGTGATTGGTAAAAAGGGAGTTAATCTTAAAGAAATAAGAGCAAATACCTTCTGGCAACCACGAACGATTAGAACTCCTCCCTTAACATCAAGGACGATCCAATTAATTCGTGGTATGTTATCAAAAGAGAGAAAAACTCAAAAAGACATTCTTCTAAAAATTGGGAGAAGAATTCATCGTCCGGTTTTATATAATGATCTTCAGATCCGAATGACAGCTTTGGGTGGCTTTAGAGAAGTAGGAAGATCTTGTATCCTCCTTCAAACCAAAGATAGTAACATTCTTTTGGATTGTGGATTAAACGTGGGAAATCCTTATGATAGATTTCCCTTTTTTGATATACCTGAATTTTCTGTGCGAGATTTAGATGCTGTAATAGTATCTCACGCACATTTAGATCATTGTGGTATGGTTCCATTTCTTTATAAGTATGGATATCGAGGTCCAGTTTACTGTACGTTACCTACTAGAAATATTGCGACAATGTTACAGCTTGATTTCGTCCAAATATGTGAAAAAGAAGGAAATCCTCCACCTTATTCAAAAAGAGATGTAAAAAATACTGTATTGCATACGATTCCATTATCATGGGGGAAAGTGACTGATATCGCCCCAGATGTAAAATTAACTTTACATAATTCTGGACATATATTAGGATCAAGTATTACTCATCTTCATTTTGGAAAGGGCGGATATAATTTTGTTTATACTGGAGACTTTAAATTTCAGAGAACTCGGTTATTAGAGAAAGCAAATATTAAATTTCCACGAGTTGAAAGTTTACTTGTTGAATCAACATATGGCGGTCCTCAAGATAGAATCCCTAGTAGACAAGAGTCTGAAAGAGAGCTAAGGCAGATCGTTAATTCAACTATTAAAAAAGGTGGAAAGGTTCTCATTCCAGTATTAGCAGTGGGTCGAGCACAAGAATTGATTATCGTTCTTGAGGAGTTTATCTCAAAAGGACTAATTGATCAAGTTCCGATCTTTTTAGATGGATTGATCTCAGAAGCAACTGCTATACATACGGCAAATCCTGACTTTTTAAGCAGTGATTTAAGAGAGAAAATCCTTCATCAAGGTAAAAATCCATTCTTAAGTGACTTTTTTACAACTGTAAATTCAAATGAAGAACGACAAGATGTATTAAGTGGTGGCCCTTGTATAATTATGGCAACAAGTGGTATGCTTATTGGAGGACCATCTGTTCAATATTTAAAGGGATTAGCTGACGATAAAAATAGTTCTTTAGTATTTGTTTCTTATCAAGTTGCAGGAACTTTAGGGAATAGAATCCAAAGAGGATTTCGGGAATTTCAATATCAAGATGAAAAAGGACGTACACAACTTGTCAAATTCAATCTAAATGTATTTACTTTAGAAGGATTTTCAGGTCACAGTTCAAGATCACAAATTTCTCAATTCTTACGAAGAATTCAACCTCGCCCTAAAATGATTATTGTTAATCATGGTGAGGAAAGTAAATGTGTGAGTCTCAGTACAATGATTCATAAAAAGCTCAGAAAATCTACAAAATCTCCAAAGAATCTTGAAACTATTTTGTTAAAATAAACCACTATACTAATAAGTGATTATATCACTCCTTAATTTTCTCTTTGAATTAATCAGAGAGAAATTTATTTGGAATAAAAATCTCAACTTAATTAATTTTTATCAGTCAATAAATTCAAATAAAAGGAAAATCAATCTAATTAGCAAATTTTTTAACTAATCTTTTTTAATAATTGTAAATTACATAAAAAATATTATTTCATCAATTTTGAGAGAATTGGCTAATTTTATATAGAAAAATTAATTTTTTTAAAGAACAATTATTTAATATTTTAACACTCAAACTTACGTGTCAATTTTCTTAATAAATTTATATAGTATTGAGAGCTTCACAAAAATCTTACCTGTTTTAAACTCTCCAAGAAATAGTCTCTCAACCGGAGCGGGGATGGCAGAGTATATCTTTTATTTTCTCTCTCAAGGTGTTTTTCCTTTCTTAATTATAGGAATACTTGTTATAATTCTACTCTTAACTAATAGATTTTTCTGTGGATGGGCATGTCCAATTGGAACTATTCAAGATATTACCGCAGCAATTCCTACTGAGAAAAGAAATTTAAAAATAGGAACACATCAAAAACTTTTAAAGATTAAATTTATAATTGTAATCTTTTTAGCGATTGTAACTATAGCACTAGGAATTATGAAAGTGGTTGATGAGTCAGTTTATTTAACCTATAAAGAAAGTCTAGGAAATTTTGCGGTTAAACCTTTATCTTATTTTTCCCTTTCTGAGTTTTTATTTGTCGTTTTACCGAAATTATTGATTAATATTTGGTTAACTGGGGGTTTAGCACCTCTCTTTTCAAACATCCTTACTTTAATCTTGTTTTTATTCTATATAGCTATTTTAATATTATCTGTATGGTATCCCAGAGTTTATTGTCGTTATTTATGTCCATTTGGAGGTATAGCTGCGGCCGTTTCTGAATATTCTTTCCTTAAACTTTCTAGGAGTCCAGTTAGATGTGTTGGAAGACAAGAATGTGGTATATGTGAAAAGGAATGTCCAAAACAAATACGAATCTTAGATGAACCCTTTGAATTCTTCACTGGTGAAGGAGAATGCAATTTTTGTTTGAAATGTAAGGAAAAATGTCCCCATGATGCAATTTCGGTAACATTTGGTTAAAATTAACATACTTTCTGCAAATATATTGCAGATTTAAAATAAAATCTTCTAATTTTTTATTTTTTATGAATTAAACTTATATATTATTAAATGGTTAATAAAATCCCAATAATGTTGAAGGATTAAGCCTATTATCCATCTTCCTATTTTTTCCTAAAATGTCAAATTACAATACCTCTATATTTAAAGAAATTTATCGAATTATTTAAATTGAAAAGGTTTAAGCAAAGATTTAAAAGCATAAGATCCCTTATTAATTATGGATGTGAATTAGAAGGAAGATTCAATTATAAAGAGTTCAGTTAATAAAATATAATATTTTTTAAATAAATTG
>JARRLT010000170.1:0-8256 GCA_037386725.1 Promethearchaeota archaeon | reverse complement strand
TTTTCGAATATCTTCTTCATCAAAACCACCTAATACATGTTTTTCACATATTTTTGCAATCTCTTCTGGATATCCTAATTCTCTTGCAATCTCTCCACCAATAATTCCGTGATCCAATCCATGAGTTTTTAATCGGCCAATGTCATGAATTAAACCACCGATTTCTATGAATGAAAAATTAACTTCTACTTTATGAATATTGTTAGCAATTTCAATCCCCTTTTGAGAAACCTTTAAACAGTGTTGCCTTATATTAAAAGGAAGTTTAAGTTTTTTAAGAGTTCTTAATGTGTAGTCTTTATCAAGTAAAAGTTCTGTATTAAGTTTCATTATGAAAATAAATTTATTCAATCGTAAAAGATTTGTCCTAATTTTAAGAACATCTAGATGTAATAGAAGAAAAGAAAATTTAATCTTGATGCAACCTTTTCTTCAAAAGATTAACGATTCCTCCATTTTCAAGAATTCTAAATAAAAATGGAGGGAATTCTTTGAATTGTAATTTTTTCTTTTTTGATTTATTCCTAATTACGCCATCTTGGAGATTAATTTCCACTGTATCCCCATCAGAAAAATCCTTATCTGACCAGTTTAATGTGATAGCAGGGATCCCTAAATTGATTGCATTTCGAAAATAAATTCGAGCAAAAGATTTAGCTATAATAGCCGAAATGCCTAATATTTTTAAAACGTTCACTGCTTCTTCACGAGAACTGCCACATCCGAAATTTTCTCCAGCAATAATTACATCTCCAGATTTTACATTTTTTGCAAAATTTGGATAAATGTTTTCACAGGTAAACTGAGCCATCTCGTCTTCATCTCTTAACGTAAGGCAATGACTTGGGACGATATCATCAGTATTGATATTTTCTCCAAAGATATGAACATTTCCTTGAATTTTCTCCATTTATAGCACCTCCCGAGGATCATTAATTTCTCCATTTAAAGCAGAAACAGCAATTGTAGCTGGAGATGCCAGATATATCTTAGAACTGGGATCTCCCATCCTCCCCGTAAAATTTCGGTTAGTACTGCTTAAGCAGACTTCCTCTGGCCCCAAAACACCCAAATGACCACCTATACATGGTCCACAAGTAGCATTTCCAACAATGGCTCCAGAATCAAGAAATATTTCGATTAGACCTTCCTTTAAGGCTTGAAGGTAAATTTCTTTAGAAGCTGGAATGACTATAAACCTAATATCCTTGTCAACTTTTTTTCCTTTTATGATTTCTGCAGCTATGCGTAAATCTTCCATTCTACCATTAGTACAACTTCCCAAAAAAGCTTGATCTATATGAAGTCCTTCTAATTCTTCAACTGGTACAACATTATCAGGACTTGGTGGTTTAGCGATTACTGGCTGTACATTGTCTAGGTCATAATCAAATTTCTTTTCATAAAATGCATTTGTATCGGGTTTAATGGTTTTAAATTTTTTATCTGTTCTGCTATTTATCCATTTCGTAAGTTTATTATCTGGTAAAAAAATTCCAAATTTAGCTCCCGCTTCTACCACCATATTTGTGACAGTCATTCTTCCATCCATTGATAGACTACTAGCGCCAGATCCATGAAACTCTAAGGATTTATACAAAGCACCACTTGTCGAAATATCTCCAATAAGTTGAAGAATAAAATCTTTTGCCATAACACTTTTATTCAAATCTCCTTCTAAAACTATTTTATAAGATTCTGGAATTTTAAACCAAAGTTTTCCTGTGGAAAAAACCACAGCCACATCTGTTGCTCCAATTCCAGTTGATAAACAGTTAAATGCTCCATAGGTGGTAGTATGGCTATCACTTCCTACTATTAACATTCCTGGTCGTGCAAACCCTTTTTCTGGTAATACTTGATGACAGATCCCTTTATCCATTCCCATATTATGGACAAATTTATATTTTTTAGCAAAATCTCTACACTCTTGGTGCATTTGTGCTGCAGAAATAGAGGGTGCAGGTACCCAATGATCTAAAATGAAAAAAATTTTCTCTGGGTCCCAAACGTAATCAATATCCAATTTTTTATATTCCTTATTTATTCTACCACCGAGTTGTTCGTGTACCATAATTAACGAGATCTCTGCTTCTATGAATTCTCCAGGTCTAACCTCTTTCAACCCAGCTTTTTCTTTTAGAATTTTTTCACTAATGGTATAACTCATTTATTCCTCACATTTAATTTCATTATTTTTACATAAGCTTTCATAATCATCATCTATCATAGAAATGGTTTTTTTAGCAATTAAACAAGCCTCTAAAAGCACTTTAGGATCAACTTTATCGGGAGTATCAGTTATATCATGAGTATATCTCGCTGCTGATCGAGTCGTGATGTCTACAGCACTATATCCTCTTAAGTGAAAAGGAACGGAATCTAAATGGGCTCCCGTGGTCAAATGAAATCCATTTATCTCGATCTGTTCTTCTTCTGCAGCTTTTTCTAAATAAGATCCTAATACCGGAGCAATTTTTCGTCTAGGAAAAACTCCATATGTTTTCAAAAACTCTACTCGATTAAACTTATGCCCCTTACAAGAAACCATATCAAAATTAATTTGAAAAATTTGATTTTTATCAAATATTTCTTCCCGATTCGATACAAAAATTCTTGATCCCATTGTTCCTAATTCTTCAGCTGAGAACTGGCAAAAATAGAGATTGAAGTGTTTGAGAGGGTTATCTATAAAATATGAACTTAATTCAAATACTACCGCCATCCCCGAAGCATTATCCAATGCGCCGGGAGACTTATTATTAGTATTTAAAAAAATCAAGAACAAATTTGAGACGACTATAAGCATTGTTCCTACCCAAATAAAAATCTCCAATACTCTTAGATTAAAATTAATAAAGGTAAATATATGTGTAAATAAAAAGATGTAACATCCCCCCAAAAATATACCACTAAAAAGCCATAATCTATATAAGACTATCCTCCAAGCGGTTTTAAATGTTTGAGATTTTGAATCTAGATGGGCTGAAATTATAATATTTGGAGCTAACTTTTCAGGTATTACTTTTGCAGGAATTTTAGTGATTACATTGGTAGCAGAGTGAAATTCTCCATAATATTTTCCCCAAAAACCTGGCTCTTCGGGTGTTTTTAAGCCTCTAATGATTAATAGCACAATGATAAGAACAATAGCTACTAACACTATTCCGACAACTGGAATAATATATGCTAATACTAAAAGGAAAACTTGAAATGTGAGGTTCATCATCATTATTAATTTAACTAAAGTCGTTGAATAGAAATCACTGAATGTAAAATCCTCCAATGTAATTTGATCGTCTTTAAATCCAATCTTTTTGAATACATCTTTTGCTTTTTTAACCGCTTTTTTCTCACCCTTAGTCCCAGCAAGTCGAGGAAATGAAAAATCCTCTATATATTCGTACAATTTATTCTCATTAAGATTTTGATCTATTGTGGAAATTTCTGATTCTTTCATTGATATATTCCAATTCCTCTAATTCAATTGCATAAAAACTTGTCAAAATTTAATTATAACTATTTAGCTGGAGAAGCAAGATATTTAAATTCATCAAGCAATTTTATTTGAATTTCATCTTGAACCAATTCTATTATATTATCAGAATTTATAAGGATATATCCTTCTTTATTGGCACGCTTTCTATAAAGATTTCTTACTTTTTCAAGAAAATCTTGTTTTTCAAATTTTTCAATATCTTTTGTATTTTTTCTTGCTAAAGAGATTGCTGGATCAATATCTAAAATAAAAGTAATATCAGGTTTACCAACAAATTTATTGATTTCCTCGACCCATTCAATCGATAAATTTTCAGATTGTATTGATTGATAAATAATTGAAGATTCAATATATCTATCTGAAATAACAATATACCCCTCATTTAGCTTTTTTTGTATTTCACAATAAAAATGATAAGCTCGATCCGCAGCAAAAAGAAGAGCATCCGCTTCGGGTGGTATTCTTGGATCTTTAAGGAATTTTCTAAGTAATATGCCAATTTCGCTATCAGATGGTTCTTTAGTAAGATGCACTTTAAAACCTTTATATTCTAAAAAACCCGCTAACAGTTTGCTGTGCGTTGAGGTACCGGATCCGTCAATTCCGTCTAATACAATGAAGATTGGATTATTCATATTTGTGAAACTGTTGGTAAGATTAATTATTAAAATAAATTATAATTAATTTAGTAGATCTTAAATATTAAATCATATTGAGTTTTTCGATTTAATATACCTTAATCCAATTAAGTAAAAAAATTAAAATAGGTAAAATATTCATAAATACTTAGTAAGCGAATGTCTAAAAAGAAAATGGATAAACATGCATTTTGTCCAAAATGCTTGAAAGAAGTTAAACCAAAAAGGAAAAAGTTAGATAATTTCAATTATCAATTATGGATAATTATAATTATTTCTTCTCTTGGTTTTGCGATTATTCCCCTATTAATCTATTACTTTTTCATCCGAAAAAAGAAATATTGTCCAAAATGTGGAAGAAAATTGAGAAAAACGCTCAGATTTGCCCTTATTGTGGAGTTACATTAAAGGAAGCAAAAATAAAATAATCATTACAAGGTAAGTTTTTAAGCATATAATTGTTCATTTCATTAGAAATGTATTAAACGATATTTTTTAAAGGAGGGAATTCATGTGTCAAGGAGCTCTTCATATGCATATTGCCCCTATTGTAAAACAACACAAAAATTAAAAAGAGAAGATTTTAATGTTTGGTTATCTATTGTTTTATTAATTTTTACGGGAATAGGATTTTTTATATATCTGATTTATCATTATACCAAGCCTAAAGATAGATGTTATTTTTGCGGAACTATAATCCAACACCCTCAAGCAATGTTGGAAAAGGGAGAATATGTCAAATATGGAAATATTGCTTCCAGAGAAATTGGAACTAGAATAGAAAAACAAAAGGATTCAGATGAAGAAATAGTACAAATTAGAGGAGATACTATAAAATATTGTAGATATTGTGGGGGAGAGTTAAAAGAGGATTCTAAATTCTGCCCTTCGTGTGGCTCAATAATTTATTATTAAGGGAAAAATTGGACTAAACATATTATTTAAATTCGTATTACTTATTATTTTTCATAAGAAGAATCGCATTTAAATAAATTGAAAAAAAGGTTATAATTATGACAACAAAAAACCCAACTGGGTATTGTCCACATTGTAAGCAAAATGTCCTGCTAACTAGAGAGGATATTGATGTTTGTTTAGCAATTATACTTCTCATATTTACCGCAGGGATTGGATTAATTATATATATCGCCATTTATTATTCTAAACCAGAAAATCGTTGCGTTCATTGCAATACTATTGTAGAACCAAAATATAATTTTCCCAATCGCCAAACACAAGCACGTATGACTTATCAAGATCATGATAATCCATATGTTTATCAAGAAAAGGTTGAATCAAAATCAAATTCGAATTATATGCCATTAGAAGCAACTAAAGCATATTCAGATAAACAACGGTACTGTGAATTGTGTGGAGCTAAAATTGAGTCCGAAAATCAAAAATTTTGCTCAAATTGTGGAAATAAATTTGATGATTAGAACTTTTTTTATATTTTTTAATTTTTATTTTAACTACTCCTCTTTTCGATTTTTAAAATTATATAATAATTCAAAATAAAAGTAAAAATCGGTCTAAAAATCTTTTTAATATTAGCTTTTACTTATTCCAATTAAGAAATAATTAAATTAAAATTATAATAATAAGAGGTTAGAATAATGCCGATTGGATATTGTCCCAAATGTGCTAAAGAAGTTTATATGAAAAGAGAAGAGATTAATATTTGTCTTTGTATAATTTTAGCAATTTTTACAGCAGGTTTTGGACTTCTTATCTATATGGTAATTTATTTAGATAAAAAGGAAGATCGTTGTATTCACTGTAATTCATTATGTTTGCCAATCTCACCATCAAATGCTCAACAAGTTCCAAGACAAGTAGTTTATCATTCTCAGAGTAAAAATTACTCTAATAGCTCTCAAATTTCTGGAATCTCAAAGAATGATCAAAATAATGATTGTTCCGAAATTAGATACTGTCATAGTTGTGGAAATCTGTTACATGACCCTGATAATGCCAGATATTGTAGTTTTTGTGGAGCCGAATTAGATTAATTATTATTTATTTTTCTTCATTCTTTTTTTATAATTTTGAGAAATTCATAAAAATAATCATAAGATTTTTTGAATCTTTTATCTTTTTCTGAATATTTTTTTCCCGAAGTAAATAATTCTTTAAATTGTTGAATATCTTCCTTTAAAATGATATCTTTATAATTTTGAACGATGTTTTCGAATTGATTTAGCAATTTATGAAACTCATTATTTTTGATTTGAATTTCCCCGAACATTTCCATCTCTCTCTGTATGATACTTTCAGCAAAAACAGTTTGTAGTAAAAAAGTTGTTCCCGTATACTTCATCAATTCTTTAAGTTCAATATTTGAATTTTTTAAGAGACTCAAATATAAAATGTTGAACATATGGGGCGTTCCTAATACTAAAGCCATCATTTTATCATGATATTGAGCATTTTCTATTTGAATAATTTTCAAGCCTTCTTTTTGAAAAATGTTTAAAAAAACATTTATTTGAGAGGAATAATCATCTGACTCACCTACTTTTAATATTATAAGATTATAGTTATTTAATGATTGAATTCCTGGTCCAAACATAGGATGTAAACTAATGCAATTGATCGGATAAATATTTTGGGCTTTATATAAAGCGTTATAAACATTAGTTTTTAGGGATGTTATATCAAATAATAATGCATTAGATTTTAAGATTGGGGCAATTTCTTCAATCATATGAACAGTAGAATTAATCGGTATACTGATCATGACAATATCCGCTTCCTTAACACTTTTATGAAGATTATGTTCATAAGTTACACCGAGTTCATTTGCTACATCTTTTAATTTGTCTTTATTTCGAGCAGTTAAGATCACCTCAAATTCATTCTTTTTAAAAATTTTAGCAAATATTTTTCCCATTCCTCCAGAACCGCCTATAATCGTTACTCTATGGCCTAACATCTTGATTTAAAGCCTCCATAACCTTGGTTTTCATTAATTCTTTATCTGCTTTAAGTGTAGTCCACCATTCAAATGCTACAGCACCTTGATTTATTAACATATCTAACCCATTTAAAGTTTGACACCCTAAGCCTTTTGCTTCACTTAAGAATTTAGTAGAGTATGGATTATATATTAAATCAAACACGAAAAGATGTTCATGTAAAATCTCTTTGGGGAGAGGAGATTTATCTGTTTTTGGAAACATTCCAATAGGTGTAGCATTAACAAGAAGATCGACTGCATCGAGTTCTTTTTTAATAATTTTAGGATCAAATTTAATAGATTTTGAGTTACAATTCATTTTTTGACGAAGGTCTGAATAATTCAGATAATAAATTTGATAAATCAATATTATAACCAGTATATTCTAAAATTATAAGGATATCAGCGTCTAACTCTGCTAATAGTTTTGTTGTCTGTGTGCGATTCGGATTTTGAAAATTAATATTTGCAGCTACAATTCTTAAAACATTTTTTCCCTTTGGATCAATTTCATCCAATAAATTGAGAATCCTTTGTTTATAAGGTATAGTTACATTAAAACCCTTGATATTAAGAGCTTTAAGCCCTTGCACTGCTTTTTTTAAATTTTTTGGGAGGACGTTAAAAGCTAAATACACGTAATTCAAATTCAAATGCTGTAAGATTGCATTATGCATTATAGGAGACATTGAGTGTTCAACTGGATTTCCAATCAGCCCTAAAAGAGCGGTTTCAGAAGTTATAAAAGTATTATCACTCATAATGAGATATAAGAGGTTATTAAGATCTATTATTTATACTAAATTTAAATTTGATAATAGTATAAGATATTAATTATTTAGAACTTGTTGATTTACAAGAAAATTTTATTTCAAGATGAAGGAAAAAACTTCTATTGCTTTAATTGGATTTATGGCAACAGGGAAAACCATCATTGGGAAAGCATTAGCAGAGAGACTGAATTATATTTTTATTGAAACAGATCAAATGATTGTAGAAAACACTGGAAAGACGATTCCGGAAATATTCAAAAAAGAGGGAGAAGAAAAATTTCGTTTGTACGAAATTGAAGCATGTAAAAAAGTATCTGAAATGAAAAATACAATTATTTCATGTGGAGGCGGAATAGTATAGAACAAGAGAATATGAATAACTTAAAA
>JARRLT010000169.1:0-7730 GCA_037386725.1 Promethearchaeota archaeon | reverse complement strand
TACACTTGTGTGTAGATTAAGCGACATTTGTCACTTATTCGAGCAAAACATTTAAATATCGAAAAGTCATTATCATTTTTTATGTAACTTTTAATCAAAAAGAAAGTGGTGAAGCAAAAGACTAAATGATGCATTATCTATTTAGGTAGTTCATTTTAGGTTAGCTCTTAGACTTTGCCATACACCGATCATATATTTGATCATATATAACAAAAATCTAGGAATAAAAGATTTAAAATGAAGTTTAAGCAAAAAACCAAGAAAACTATTCAAATAGTTTTAATGGTTACATTATTAGCAACAATATTTGCCTTTCCCGGTTTCTCTAACTTTTCTTATGCCGATCCGCCACAAAGATTACCATGCGGTGCCACTTATAGGTGGACAGAGCGAACCCTTAGTTTTTCCTTTAATAAAGTTTGGAATAATGAAGTAGTTATTTGTAATGAATCTGGGGTTTCGCAAAATTTTGATACTTATAATAGAACATACACTGATGAACTTGGCAATTTCGTTCAAGTAGAGACAACAACTCAATCGGTTACAAATTTTTCTCAATATTCCAAGACTGTCACTACAGGGTCTGTTTCAATGCAGTATAATTTTGAGGTATTTCAAGTTACTCTTGATTACGGCAACTCTCTACAAATGATCTGGATGGCGATAAAGAAAGGAACCTTTTTATTGGAATATACAGCCGATCAAATAAATAAAACCTATAAATATCATACAAATACCACCTGCAGCACGATTGACAAATATAACATCTATTCGGATGAATCAATGACAACCTTATCTGATTCTTATTCGGAAGAAAATGTCTATAATTGGAGTGAAAATACTGATGATGAGTACTCCTCTGAAGATGAATACCACAGAGTTGAAGGGACCTTCTCAAGTCCTATTATCTTGACTTGTCAATTAGTAACCACAAAAACTGGTGAGAAATTAGCTTGGGCGGAACTCTTTGGAGATTTTATTGTATATAATGACACGAATTATGATAACATTTACTCAGCAGGAGAATCTAGTTCCAGTGCTCAAATGAATTTATTTTCGAGTGATGAATGGAAGGGAGTTTTAATTCCATCAGTTGGGATACAGAGTGTTTACATGGAAACTCAAAGTGGCAATATGTCATATATTGATAATTCCCCAACCGATGTGAATCTTGATGATTATATAGAAAAGATTCAATTTACCCCTCCAAGCCAAGGAATTAATAATAATGTTACTTGGGGAATAAAATATCCCGATATCCCTCTTGCAGGATTTGTGCAAAATGGGTTAAATTCTTATTTTCTCAGTCCAAATTCCACATTTAGCGAGATGGGCTCTGCCAATTTATCCTACATTTTTAATTATGAAGTAGGTCCTTCTTCTGCAGCAATGGATTATACATTTTCTTTAGATGAAGTTTCGGATCCTTTGTATACTGCAGTTCAAGGGCTTAGTTTAGCAGTACCTCATTATACCTATTTATTGAGCAATTTTAAAATACACCAAACCGCACAAAGTTTTCTATCCTCTCCTAAAGATAGTTTTAATTTCATTGTAAATGGCAGCGAGGTTGCCCAAATTGACTTTTCAAATCCCGTAAAGAAAGATTATGAATTGTGCGATTATCCCGAAGTGGGAAAAAATTCTACTTATGAAGCAATTGGAGCAAGTGTCAATTTATTGATTAGTGAAAACAACCATTATGCAACTCCTGTTTCTGGAGGAAATATGCTTCAAAATTTAATCTATACGCTTAATGATTTTGTCGCATTAGATTCTAAATTTACCGTAAACGATAATCTATTTTCAATGGAAACTCAAAATTATCCACATTGGTCAGGTCATAAAATTGTTCACGATCCTACTCTAAGGGTTAAGTTTTCAGACGAAAGCATTCTTACTCCAGATCAGCCAGATGATACTCCTCCAGATGATACTCCTCCTAATCCAGACGATATCCCTCAATCCGAAAGTATTCCGGGTTATCCATTATATCTTTTTATGTCCTCATTAGCTTTAGGCCTAACAATTATCCTAGTGAAAGTCAATCTAAACTATAAAAACAAGAGGAACTGTTAAAATATGAATCTTAAATTTTCTCTTTTTTCTTTTTCATTTTTTCAAGTTTATTTTTCATTTATTTATTCAAGAAATATTTCTATTCCAAATTTACTAAAAATCACAAGTAATATTCATAAAAATTATAAATATCAAAAGTGTAAAAAGTCATGAAGCAAACTATAATATTCCAAAGGTATCTACCTCCCGAAGTAATTGAGAAGCTTGCAAAAGAATTTAAAACTTTCTATGCTCAATATCATCCTCTTTTGAAGTTAAAAGACTCAGAAAGAGCGTGTTTATTTACCATCTATACGAAAGCGTATACGGGTAAATTTTTAGACGATAATGAATTTGCCTTTCTTGAGAATTTAAAGAAAACTATTCAACAAAGAAATAGAAATTCTTCTAAGAGATCTTTTAATGAAAAACCCCCATTAGATGAGATTAAGAATCAAGATGAGCAGCATTCTTGGGATGATGCATTTGATTTATCATCTTCAGAGCAAGAATTCGATAAGGTCATTGATCAACAATTAGAAGATTCTACTCATTTTATTAATAAAATTGTAAATGATGATAGTGATCTTTATGAAGTCCAGTTTATTGAAAAGAAAAATGATCCAAAACAATTATGGGAGGAATTTCATGAATTCTTGGAATTAATATCGAAACAAGTTTTTCTCCCCCCTTCGAAAGAAAATTTTGAAGAAAATAAGGAAATTAAAGTTTTAAAGAGTGAAGAAAAGGTAATAGAGCAATTAAGCAACAAAGAACTTTCAGATCAAAAGAAAGGAAAGAAAAAATTCAGAAAATTTTACCTTAAGGATGTAATAATTTTAGCAATTACAGGACCGCTTCTGGTATTTTTAACCTTTTTGCTTACTCAATCTCATTTTTTTCAATTATCATTTATTTTGCTTGTTTTATTTGTTTATGTGTTAAAATCAAGTGGAAGTATTATCAAAAAGCTTTTTAGGGCTTTTAAGGGAATCGTAATAAAGCACAACTCCTCTTAAAGCAATACCAGTTTTTCATAAAGCATTTTTAAAAGCAAGAAAAAAATTATATTGGATATTTGGAGAGACTAAAATTGATCCTGCAAATGAGAGTGTCGAATGGTCTACTAAGGAAAAAATAGAAAATGATGCAAAGAGTCAAGAAACAGCAAAAGCTTTAGGAAAATCGCTTTCAAAAGAGAAAACACCTTCCATTTCTGAAATAAATAAAATCTACTCTACATTAATTAAAGATTTCTTAAAGAAAAATCCCCTTCTCTCGGAATTAGTTGGAAATCAAACTCCATTGCAAATTGCAAAGAATTTTATTGGATATCAAAAAATATTAAAAAGGAAGGGCATAAATATATCCGAGATTGAAAAATTAGAGCATATGGTGGATCGCATGCA
Organism: Promethearchaeota archaeon; assembly: GCA_037386725.1. Taxonomy (GTDB): domain Archaea; phylum Asgardarchaeota; class Lokiarchaeia; order Sigyniarchaeales; family SOKP01; genus JARRLT01. The sequence goes on along the minus strand of JARRLT010000169.1, from coordinate 4,263 downwards.
AAAGTTCTATTCAGATCCTATTGTACTATGGGCAAAAAAGAAATATTCTCAAATTGAACAATTGTCTCTGACTCAAGTTAAGAAAAAAGTAAAATGGTTTTTTGATCAATCTCAATTGCCCTTAGATCTTAAGATTGAAATCCAAAATCGTTTCAATTTCGATTATTTTATAAAGAATTTCATGGATTTTGCTTCCCACTTAAATGAAATTATAGAATTAGTTCCTTTAGATGAGGTAAAAGACAAAGAAAACGAAGATGAAGAAGCGACTCGAATGTATATAAAGTATCATTATTTTGGAGAGATTGCGAAAATTCTTGAGGTAATATCTGATCCAAAAGAATTATTCTATATAAAGAAAGTTCGAGATGTGGAATTATATTTTGCTTTTAAAGTATCTAAATATTTTTCGAGAAATAGGAACATTGCCAAGAAAGTTGAATTAAATGATGGAGTAGACGACCCTTTAGATTTCTTCTTGAAGATGGTTTCTCTAAAAAAGATGGTGAAAATTTATCAACTGGAGAAAAAAATTAATAATAAAACAATTAAAAAATGTGAAAAATTAGCCTATTCAATCTTAAAAGATTACGATTCCGATTTAATCTCTTCTGCAAAGAAAGTAACCGTATGGAAGAGCCAGATTAAAAAACATGAAGAAAATCCTAAAAAGGCAAGAAAATCTTATCCATTAGATCTTAAACGCAGTTTTATTCCTTTGTTGCTAGGAAGTTTAATGATTACCATAGGTATTTTAATTACTGTAACACTTCAAGCAAATACTACCTTATTTTTCTTTATTACTCCACTTTATATTAATTTAATTTTGTTTTCGGGATTTGCGGTAATTATCGGATATAACTTTATTAAGGTAAGGTTAGATTCAGTTGGAAAATTGATAGTGATCGGTTTGTCGATAATGGTCCTCTTATTTTCTTGTTCGACATCCATTCAATCGCTAATATGGACAATTTTTATATATCCTTCAGCGTATTTGGTAATTAAGACCTTTTCAATAACATATAGTTCTAAAGTGAATCCAGAAAACAAGATGCATAACCTATCTCTTTACTATCATAAGAAGAAGACAACTCTTCTTTTGGCTAGTTTTATTATTAGTTTTTGCATCTTTGTTGGATTCTTTATTTTCAGACCTCAATGGATTTATATTCCCTCTGGGTTAATACTTTTGGTAACATATCTATTTACATTTCAATCCAAAACGTGTAAGCGACAATCCATAAATAAAGCGAAAAAAGTAATCTTTCCAGGACGTTCCAATAATTCGGCGAAAACTTTAGGATACAGGTCCAAATATTCTCTTAAATATAAACATGATATTAAGTTACATTCCGATAATAGTAAAATGCAGCGAACTGCGATCGTGATCACGTTCTTTTTAGTATGCCTCCCGATCATCCTATCGATTCCCTCTTTGGTAAATATTCTTTGTCCTTCTATTCAATTTGCACAAGTCCCTCAAGAATCGAGAGTGAATGGTGAGTATGATATTAACGAATTAGATTATTATGCGAATCCACTCTTTTTTGATGAATTGCCATTCAATGGAAAGTTTTTGAGTAGAGCCTATATTGGTCCGAATTTTGGGGAAACTTCTATTATGATCTTCAAAATAGTACCCAATAGTACACTCGAGGGTTTAGATAAATCATATAACCTCTTTTCTCCATATATGTATGGCCCCTTAAGTAATTCCTCTCTCTATACAAATTTTGAATTGAACAAATTAAAGTTAGTACCTGGAGACTATCAAATTTATGCAAGTTATTCAGTACGAAACGGTTTTTCTGGAAAGATCTCAAACACGGTAGAATACCAAATGCAACTTGTAAAGGATGAATTAGATGTAATTTCCAATAGACCTTATTTGCTAGGAGATGATATTGAAATTGGAGCGGCGTATACCAATACAACTGAGGATGGATTTCTTATTACCTTTGATGGAATCGTGATTAATTCTTTGAATGAACCCCTAGCAAATCGTAATATTACCTTGTTTCTGGCAAATGGAAATGGATGGGAAGAAATTACAACTTTAATGACTGATGAATTCGGAAAATTTACGCATCAACATCTCGTAGTGGATAACCTATTATTGAACGCTGAAGTAAAAATCACCTATGAGGGGGATGAATTATATGAAATGATGGAATACACCGAATATGCTGGAATAGAATATGCTGTAAATGGTCATCGATTTTTCATTGATAAAGATGGAGATGGACTCGTAGATTGGCTCTATTCTCTTGAGGATTTAATGCATACTGCGGATTTGGAAGATTATCCCGATTCATTACAATTTTTAGCTCATTTCAACGAGGATGGAGGTACTAAAACCTATGATGAAGTAAATAAGTTAGGAGGAATTATTACCGAAGCCAATTGGACCAGCGGAAAGGTAGGAAAAAGCCTGATTTTCGACCAAAATAGTTATGTTGATTTTGGAAATGTTTTAAATAACGTGTTCGGCTCCGGAAGTGGGAACGAATTTGTGGTCTCAATGTGGATCAAACCGGATCAGTTAACCTCTTCACCGAGTTCCCACGGAGTGAATAATGTCTTTTTCTCAAAGTCTATGAATGGAGGAGATGATAATTTTGAACTTGGAATAAGTCCCGATGGAGAGCTTGAGCTTTATATGAACACTTATCCATCCGGAGAAACCATAGGAACTTATGGAAGTAAAGGAACAATAATTACAGGAAATTGGCTCCCCATCGTTATCCGATATGATCAAGGAAACGTTGATTGTCTTATCGGAGATACATGGTATTATATTTCAGCCCAAAAACCCGAACCTTGGGATGGTGAAATAAATTTTGAAGATTCAAACGCGTCAATATATATCGGCGGTCAATTTTCCGGAGCTATTGACGAAGTTGCAGTATACAATACTTCATTACCTCATTCTGAAATCGAAGATTCCCTTTTGCCCTATCTCACATTGGAAACCACCGTTTATAAACAAAATATAGTAGGAGGGTGGACTCCAATTACTACAGATGGAGAGATACTTAATAATTACATCTATCTTAAATGTCAAAAATCACCTGAGGCTGGATATGTGACGTCTATGAAATTTTATCTTTACGATCAACTTCCAGACTTGCAAAATCCAAATCCTTCTCTTTGGAATTTATTGACAGATTTTACCTATAATGCTGAAAACTATAGTTATATAGCCAATGAACTTGAATTTCCCGATTCAGAGCACTGGTACTTTATTTCAAGAGCTGTAGACACCTATAACGAAATATATTACGATATTTATGATATTTCGGGAAATGAAATCTCGTTTGCAATTAATCATTTTAATACTTCACTTGAGTTTGATTATGTTAATAGATCTGGGCGAATCAACCATCTTTCTCAAGTGTTAGTGAATACGCCCGAACTAATGAAAGGGAATATAGAATTTTTGAATTTTTATGTGAGCTATATGGATAATCTCTCTTATCTTGATACTTTCAATTATTCTCAATTGGAATCATTTGAATGGCGACCGTACCTTTCCGCTTTAAGTGAGTGGAAATCTCAAAAAGGACTTGTAGATGGGGAATACGAAATTGAAGTTATTAGTGAGGTAAAATTCAACTATACAAATTTCCATAATGAATATTATTATAATTACTCTTTAGGAAATGTAACGTATGATTGTCTTGGTCCAAATGTGGATATATTGGCTAATTCAACCCTTATTTTTGGAGAGACTTATGATAATATAAATAATTATGTAATATCAAGCGGTGTTAACTTCACCGATTCTCATTTTGAAAAACTTGTTTTAGAATTTAAATATAACACTCCCGAAGCCAATTGGTTTAGGTATAATACATTTTATGGAGATTCTTCTCCACTTCTTTTCGATATAAACATCTTAAATATGCGGGATGATAAGATTTTCTTCAGGTTCATAGCATATGATGATTTAGGAAATTCAAAAATAATAAATACTCCAAATATGTGGATTATGAAGGACCTCAACAATCATCGAGACTTTACCGTTGATGGTCTTGAGAAAGATTATTATTTAATTGATGCAAATACGGTTGATTTATCGTTGAGAGTAAATCCGGTTGATAACGATATAGATAAAGTTATTGTGTCCTCGGATTATGAGATTTTTGAATTGACTAATAAAGATTGCGAAGATGATCATTTTATTTTTCAGGATAATCAATCGGGAAATGTGAATGTCAAATTTAATGTTTCCTATTATAATATCTATAATTCTGAATGTAC